>JBAVHJ010000083.1:0-33297 GCA_049685715.1 Terriglobia bacterium
AGTGGCATGACCGGGTGGGATTGACGTCGTGCTAAGTCATTTCAGTTGCGAGCGGATCAGCACGGTATCCGGTTTGGCCTTCACGACGGGATGAAGCAAGTGCAAGTTTCCTTCTCTGAGGTGACAAACGTCACCCCGGGAAGGACTGGGGTGCCCTTGGGGTGCGGGATATCCAGGATCCAAGGGTGGCGTGGTTGTCCGGAAGTCAGACAGCCTTGGAGTCAAATAATAAAAAGGAGAAGGAGGCTTCACTATGGCAACGAATGTTTCCTCAACCCCCGAAGGCCATCTCAATCGGTGGTGGCACGTCGTCGGGGGAATGTCCATGAACCTGGCGTTGGGGACTCTTTACGCCTGGAGCGTGTTTGTCGCGCCTTTGGAAAAGGAATTTGGGTGGAAACGTGCAGACACCTCTGTGGTTTTCACCATCGCCGTGGTTGTTTTTGCATTGACCTTTATCCTGGCGGGGCGGCTTCAGGACAAATTCGGCCCTTTCTGGATTTCGGTCACCGGGGGATTGCTGGTCAGTATAGGGTTCTTTCTCTCGGCTTACACGAGCAGTTTAAACTACCTGATCGTTTGTTTTGGCGTGATCGGTGGTTTGGGCAATGGCTTTGGGTATGCCACCCCCATCCCCGTCATGGCGAAATGGTTTCCCGATAAGCGGGGACTGGCGGTCGGCCTGGCGGTGGCGGGTTACGGCGGTGGCTCTGCCATTTTCGGCCCGCTCGCCGGCAATTACCTCATCCCGGCATATGGATGGCGGACGACCTTCGAGATCCTGGGAGTCATCTTTCTCGTCATGACGATGTTTGGAGCATTCCTGTTGAGAAATCCACCGGCGGGTTACAAGCCACACGGATGGTCCCCAGCTCCGGCTTCTAAGTCTGCTGCCACAACCTACGAATTCAAACCAGGTGAAATGATGCGCACCCCCGCTTTTTACTTCATGTGGATCGCTTATGCCTTGGGGTGCTCGGCGGGTCTGATGGTCATCAGCCAGCTGGTCCCGTTCGCTCGGAGCAAGGGCGTGCCGCTTGCACTGGCCACCACGGGCATATTCATCGGGGCGGCAGGCAACGCCGCTGGGCGGATCCTTTCCGGCTGGATGTCCGATACCCTCGGCCGCCTCAACGTCCTGCGTCTGATGATCGCAATTTCAGCCATTTCCATGGTCATCCTGCCTCACACCGGAGGCATTGTCGCTGTCCCGGTGTTCATGTACGTGGTGGTGTTTGTCGTGTACTGGTGCTATGGCACGCAGCTTTCCGTTAACGGTTCCGCCACGTCTGATTTTTGGGGGACAAAGAATGCAGGCATCAACTACGGCCTGCTCTTCACTGCTTGGGGAGTGGCAGGGATTATTGGACCCCGGATCGGGGGAAAGCTGTTCGACAAATACAAGGACTACCAGTCCGCCTTTTACTGGGCGGCGGGCCTGGCAGTGGTTGCGTTAATCTGTGAGATGCTGGCGAAGCGTCCCCAAATCCCTTCAGAGGCCCGTGCGGCGGGCGCAGTGAAGGTTCCAGCCTAGCTGAGAAATTAATGGGCTCCTAGCTGGGGAGAATGGAGGATCTCACTGAGCTCTTTCTCCCCGGTGAAGTGACGCTGTGCCGACATGCGAATGGGTGTTTTAGTAAGACATACGCATCTTGCTTTAGAAAGTAAGTGAGAGGGATGGGGGGCGTGTTGGGCTCTTCTGGTCGCCCGCCCTCCCTGATGACCGAATCGATCCAAGTCTTCTCGGATATGCCGGAGACCCCATCGGGTAAGATTTTGCGCCGGGTCCCCACCGCCAACTCGAACACTCTGTCTAAGCGGGACGAGAATACCTTGGCGAATCCTGGCTTGATTGAGTTGATCCGGCTGGAGTGATAAATCCAAAGTCAGGTCCGAACGATCCGGCACAGTTGGAAGCCACCGATGGATGGGGCCGGAGTCACAATCCGAACCTTGTACCATTTCGGACCATACAGCAAGACCTGCGGCTTACTTCGAGGTAACCCCGGAGGAACGGTGTGTCTAAGCACAGCATTCCTCCGGGGAGTTCATTCATCAGAACTCAAATTCTAAGGGAGGAGACAGCCATGGCAAGAAGGAGAGGTCGAGGAATCTCCCGGAGGGATTTCGTCAAACTTACAGCAACGGGAGCGCTCGCGGCGGGGCTGGGTCCTGCGATGCACTTCGGGCAGACGCAGCCGAAGACATTGAAGATTCTTCAATGGAGCCACTTTGTGCCTGCTTTTGACACGTGGTTCAACGGGACTTTTACCAAGCAATGGGGGCAGAAACACGATACCAACGTTGTCGTTGACAACATCAACCTGGTTGATCTGAACACCCGGGCTGCCTCCGAGGTCTCGGCGAAGAAAGGCCACGATCTCTTCATGTTCCTTTCCCCGCCCGCGGCTTACGAGCAGCAGACTATCGACATGACCCATATCTACCAGGAGGTCGAGAAGAAACACGGGAAGAAGATTGATCTGGGACACAAATCCACTTATAATCCGAAGACCAAGAGATACTTCGCGTTTTCAGACGCCTACACTCCCGACCCCGGCAACTGGCACAAGGATTGGTGGACCGAGGCCGGATTCCCTAACGGCCCCGACACCTATGACGATTTGCGTGCCGGCGCCAAAAAAATCAGGGACAAAACCGGCCACCCTTGTGGTCTTGGCTTGTCGCAGGAACTCGATAGCAGTATGGCCATGCGCGCCCTGCTTTGGTCTTTTGGTGGGGCGGAGCAAGATGAGCATGGCAACGTGACCATCAACTCCAAGAACACCATCGAAGCCCTGAAGTACATGAAGGCGCTGTACCAGGAAGCAGAAACCCCCGAAGTATTCACCTGGACTCCGCCGTCCAACAATCAAGCCATGCTCGCCGGCCGGGTTTCCTTTGTGGCGAATGCCATTTCCATCACCCGCCAGTCCGAGAGAGAGCACCTTCCCATCGACAGCAAAATCATGGTCAGCCCGGCGTTAAAGGGTCCGGTGCGCCGGATTGCCGCCGAGCACGTCATGAATTGTTATGTGATTTGGGAATTCGCTGAGAACAAGGAAGGCGCACAGCAATTCCTAATCGACTACATGGATTCATTCCATGACGGATTTGTCGCCGGGCAGTTCTACAATTTTCCCTGCTTCCCCAGCCTGGTGCCCAACCTGAAACAGGAAATTGCCAACGATCCGCGGGCGAACCCTCCTGACAAATACAAGGTTTTGGGCAACGTGCTGGATTGGGCCACGAATGTCGGCTATCCGGGATACGCGACCGCTGCCATTGATGAGGCCTTCAAGACCTGGGTCGTTCCCACCATGTTTGCCAAAGTCGCGCGTGGTGATGAGACTCCGGAGAACGCTGCCAAAGCTGCCGAAGAGGAGTACAAGCGCATCTTTGCCAGATGGAAATAACATGGGGGCCCGATGGCGGTCGTTGAAACGCGACACCTGACCAAGATATTCAAACAAGGAGAGCTGGGAGCAGTCAACAACGTCAATCTGAAAACCCGCGAAGGTGAGTTCCTGGTTTTCCTGGGACCCTCGGGTTCCGGGAAAACCACTCTCTTGCGGATGATCGCCGGCCTGGAAGTCCCCACGGCGGGGGAAATCCTTATTGGCGGCCAAGTGGTAAACCATCTCGCGCCCCGCGAGCGCCGGATCGCCATGGTTTTCCAGAGCTATGCGCTTTATCCGCACCTCTCTGTGTACAAGAACATTGCTTTTCCTCTGAAAGCTCAAAAAGTAAAAAAAGAATTACACAAGGAGAAGGTGGAGTGGGCGGCCTCTCTGCTGGGAATTAGCACCCTGTTACAGCGTAAGCCCCGGGAACTCTCCGGAGGTGAGCGCCAAAGGGTGGCGCTGGCGCGCGCCATCGTGCGCGAACCCTCGGTCTTTCTTCTGGACGAACCTCTCTCTAACCTCGACGCCAAACTCCGCCTCTCGGCCCGAGAGGAACTCGAACGCTTTCACCGGCGCATTGGGACCACCACGATTTATGTCACTCACGACCAGGTGGAAGCCATGGCCATGGGGGACCGTATCGTGGTGCTGAACAACGGGGTGGTCCACCATTTTGGAACTCCCAAGGAAGTTTATGACGAACCGGCAGACACGTTTGTCGCCACGTTCCTGGGTTCGCCGCCGATGAACCTGATCGAGAACGACAATGTGATCGTTGGCTTCCGTCCGGAGCATTTCAGGCTCTCAGAGACGCTCGATGAAGCCAAGGTCACCTTCAAGTTCCGCGTGGAAAACGTGGAATACCTGGGCGCCGAGTACATCCTTTCCGGGTCGTTGCTGGGCGGCCGATTTGAGGGGAAGGAAGTGATTGCCCGGCTGCTATTGGGACACACTTACGAAGCCGGGGCGACCTATGAATTCGCGGTGCCCGAACGGCATTTGAAGTTCTTCGATCGCAGCACGGAGAAACGTGTAGAGGCGAGGGCGCTCACGTGGCAATAGCCGGCCCAAAAATCAGATCCATCGGGGCAGCGCAGAGCCCGCTCCTGGGTGCCGCCATGTTTAGTCCGGCCGTTCTCTACCTCGTGCTGGTGATTGGTGCGCCGTTTGCCTTGGCCGTCTTTTATGCCTTCAGTGATGCCCGTATTGGAAGTACCGGGCTTCATTTTGTCGGGTTGGAAAACTTTCGCAGCATTCTCCAGAGCCCCAGTTTTCGCATGGCGCTCAAGAACTCCGTTGTCTTTACGGTCTGCGCCCAAATTATTGTCGTGGTTTGCTCGGGGGCGCTCTCCATCGCCCTGGAGAAGCCGTTTCGCGGCCGCGGTCTTGTGCGCTTCCTCATTCTGCTGCCCTGGGTGGCGCCCGTTTCTCTCGGCTCCATTGGGTGGAAGTGGATCCTGGATTCGATCTACAGCGTCATTACCTGGGTCCTGGTCTGGCTCCATATTTACAAGCCATATAACGCGCCCATGTGGTTGGGTGAGCCGCATCTTGCCATGGCCTCAGTGATTCTCGTTCATTGCTGGCGGTTGATTCCGTTTTCCACGGTCGTCATGCTGGCCGGCCGCACTGCCATCCCCAAGGAGATCCCGGAAGCCGCCGCCATTGACGGGGCGGGGTTCTGGCGGACGCTGTTCCAGATCAACCTCCCCATGATGTTGCCCATCATCAATGTCGCGGTGCTGTTTGGCACGATTTTCACCTTTACCGACATGACCGTGGTTTACATCCTGACCGCGGGCGGGCCCTTCGACTCCACGCAAACGCTGCCGTCGCTGGCCTTTGCGACCGGGATTCAAGGCAGCGATCTTGCTGCCGGCGCCGCCATCTCGCTTTTCCTGGTCCCCGTGCTGGTGTTGATTGCTTTTTTGATGCTTCGCATGGCGCATCGCGCGGAGGTGGTCTGATGATAAGAACCGGCTTGCGCAAAAGCAGTGCCAGGATTGTGCATGGGACAGTTTTAATCGTCTTTACGGTGCTGCTGGCATTCCCGTTCTATTGGATGCTGATCGCTACTTTCAAACAAAACCTCGATCTCTATGCCGTCGAAAATAACCCGTTCATCCTCAACGCCAAGCCGACACTGGATCACCTGCGCCTGCTCTTCAACGAAACCCGATATGTGCGCTGGCTGGGGAATACCGCCCTGGTGGGCGTGATCGTGGTGGCCATCACTCTGCTGCTGGCCATCCCGGCCGCGTACGCGCTGACGCGCCTGACCGGCCGCTGGGGTCAACGGCTGGGCATCGGTATTTTTCTTACCTACCTCGTTCCTCCAACTCTGCTTTTCATCCCGTTGTCTCGTGTGGTAGCCTTATTGGGATTGCAGGACACAATATGGTCACTGGTGCTGGTGTACCCCAGCTTCACGATTCCTTTTTCCATCTGGCTCTTGATGGCTTTTTTCAAGTCCATCCCCCGAGAACTGGAGGATGCGGCCATGGTGGACGGGCTGACGCGCTTTGGGGCCTTCGTGAGGATGGTGATTCCCATCTCCACTTCCGGCATCCTGACGGTGGTGATTTTCACTTTCACGCTGGTGACCCAGGAGTTTGTTTACGCGCTAACATTCATCTCACCGGAGTCGCAGCAGATGGTGGGAGTGGGAATTCCCATTTTTCTCGTGCGGGGGGACGTCTATTTCTGGAGCTCGCTGATGGCAGCTTGTCTGATCGCCAGCTTGCCTATTGCATTCCTCTACAATCTTTTTCTTGACCGCTTCATCGCCGGGTTTACAGTCGGGGCAATCAAGTAAAATGGACTAATCCGAGAGGTGCTTAAGAAAGTAACAGGGCAACAGGGCGGAGAGCCCCCTACTCCCAAGAACGTGAGAGAAACAGCGATGGCATGATCACGCGCGGGGAATTCAGTCCGGTGTAACCCCATGCCTCCCAATGCGTCCGCTCTGCCGAACCCCTGCCTCCGCCGGCCAAGGGAGACCGTTCGACGGGAGAGGACAGGCGGGACAAAAGGAACCTGGGGGCGACTTCGCAGCCAGAAGACTCCGGCATGTGCGGTGTCGGGAGGTTAATCAAAATGGACACTCGAATCATCGATGAGTTCCGCTCCATCGTCGGAAAAGATGGATTGATCACGGAACCGGAGCAACTCCACACCTACGAGTGCGACGGTTTGACAAATTATCGCGTCCTACCCACCGCCGTCCTGCTGCCGGACTCAACAGAAGAAGTGCAGGGTATAGTGCGGGTGTGCCACCGGGAGCACATTCCCTTCGTGGCTCGCGGTTCCGGAACGGGGCTCAGCGGCGGCGCTCTTCCCGTCCATGGAGGCATCGTCATCGGCCTGTCCCGCTTGAATCGCATTCTGAAGGTGGATATCCCGAATGCGCGCGTGGTGGTCGAACCCGGCGTTTTGAACCTCAGCGTTACACAGCAGGTCTCTCCCCGGGGATACTTTTATGCGCCCGACCCCTCCTCGCAGCAGGTTTGCAGTATTGGAGGGAACGTCGCCGAGAATTCGGGCGGAGCACACTGCCTTAAATACGGTTTTACGACCACGCATGTTCTGGGCCTGGAGGTCGTCTTGCCCGATGGATCTCTCGTCCATCTCGGCGGCAAGACCCTCGATCGGCCGGGCTACGACCTTGCCGGCGTTTTCGTGGGGTCCGAGGGCACTCTCGGTATCGCCACCAAAATCATTCTCCGCATTGTCAAGCGCCCCGAGGTAATTCAGACCTTGCTGGCCGCTTTCACTTCGACCAATGAGGCGGGGGCAGCCGTGAGTGGAATTATCGGCGCCGGCATGCTGCCCGCCGCCATCGAGATGATGGACAACCTGGCCATCCAGGCTGCTGAAGCGTCCGTGCATGCCGGTTATCCTGATTGCGGCGGCTTGTTGCTGGTCGAACTCGATGGACCCACAGCGGAAGTGGAACTGCTCATGGAGCAAGTGAAGTCGATTTGCACCTCCTGCGGTGCATGGGAGATCCGGGTGGCGCAGTCGGAAGCGGAGCGCATCGCCATCTGGAAGGGGCGGAAATCCGCATTCGCCGCCGTGGGCCGCATCTCGCCCAATTACATCGTCCAGGACGGCGTGGTTCCCCGTACGGCGCTGCCGCGCATACTCAGTGAGATTGAACGGCTCAGCGCCGCCGCAGGCATCCGCGTGGCCAACGTTTTTCATGCAGGGGATGGCAACCTCCACCCGCTCGTTCTTTACGACGGCCGCGTCCCCGGCCAGGAACAAAGCGCCACGGAGCTGTCGTTCAAAATTCTTGAGCTGTGCGTGCAAGCGGGCGGCTCCATCACCGGGGAGCACGGCGTGGGAGAAGAGAAGAAGAAGTTTATGCCGGTGATGTTTGCTGAACCCGATCTTGAGACGATGCAGCTGGTCCGATGTGCCTTTGACCCCGAACATCTTTCCAATCCTGAGAAAGTGTTTCCCCGGCCCCGGCTTTGCGGCGAAAGGCAGGGAATTCATGAACCTCATCCATTGGAGGTCGCCGGCGTAGCTGAGTATTTTTAAGGGTGCCCGGCCAAACTTTTGAAAGCCGGCTCTTGAACCTTGGGGAGCGTGATTTATACCTCCACTTCCGGGATTAACCATGAGCAACTCAAGAGTGCAGACCGAACTGCCCGCAGCCGACTTGGGCGCCATTGTCGGCCCCGACCATCTCCGCGCCGCGATCCCATCCGATGCCGTCGATGGCATCCAACCGCAATGGATCGTTGAGCCGGGAAGCGAGGACGAATTGGCCCGAGTGCTTCAATGGGCCAATTCTCATGGCGTTCACGTCGTTCCGCGCGGCCATGGGACCAAGCTGGAATGGGGCAACTTGCCACGGCAAGCCGAACTGGTGCTTTCGACGCTGCGGCTGAACCGCGTTTTGGAACATGCCTGGGGGGACATGACGGCGACAGTTGAAGCCGGATGCTCCATGGCAGAGTTTCAACAAATCTTAGGCGAGCACGGCCAGCGCCTGGCTTACGACGCCTTGTGGCCGGAGCGCTCGACGTTGGGCGGCATCCTGGCTACCAACGATAGCGGAAGCTACCGCATTCGATTTGGCGCCCTCCGCGACCTCATCATCGGGATCACCCTGGCGCTGCCTGATGGGACGCTGGCCAAGAGCGGCGGCAAAGTGGTCAAAAATGTGGCCGGCTACGACCTTCCCAAATTGGCCACCGGTTCGCTGGGGACCCTGGGCGTGATCACTCAGGCGATCTTCCGGCTTCATCCCTTGCCCCAGGCTGTACAAAGTTTGAGTTTCTCCACCCCGGACCTCACCTCCATGAACGAGTTCACGCTCGCCATCCAGGACTCCAAACTGGCGTACACCGGTTTGCAAATTCGAGCGGACTCGAACGATCCTGCATGCGTGGATGTGCGCTTTGAAGGGACCCCGGCTGGCATCGACGCTCAGGCCCGTCAACTACTGTCCCTCACAGAAAAAGCCCGGCAAGTCGAAACTCCCCCGGACGTTTGGAACAAGCGCCAGGTGCTCTGGACGGGGAAAGAGCCCAACCTTCTCTGCAAATTCAGCGTGCTCCCGTCGCAGTTGGGCGCGCTCTGTGCTGCAGTCTTTCACGCTTCAGAACAGTTGCCGCTTACTCCCCGAATGGTGGCCCAAGGATTAGGTTTGGGCCTCTTACGGCTCGAGGGGGAAGAAAGTTCGGACTGGCTGGCGATCATCGCCCGCCTGCGCGAAGAGATGAATTTACTCGAAGGAACGCTTGGGATATTGCACTGCCCGCTCGCCGTCAAGTCGCACCTCGATGTGTGGGGGCCCGTGGGGGATTCTGGGCGTCTTATGCATCGCGTCAAAGACCAGTTCGATCCCGCCGCAATTCTTAATCCGGGGCGATTCGTGGGAGGAATTTGATGTCACAACCTGATTCGGAGAAGGGTGCTTTGACGGTCACAGCCTTCGACAGCCACCACCCGCCTGCCACGGACCTGATCGACGATTGCGTTCACTGCGGGTTTTGCCTGCCCACGTGCCCGACCTACGCCCTCTGGGGAAAAGAAATGGACTCTCCCCGCGGCCGCATCTATCTCATGAAGATGGCCAGCGAAGGTCAGATTGGCATGACCGACACGTTTG
This sequence comes from Terriglobia bacterium, assembly GCA_049685715.1. GTDB lineage: Bacteria > Acidobacteriota > Terriglobia > JAIQFV01 > JAIQFV01 > JAIQFV01. The sequence continues at coordinate 9,529 of JBAVHJ010000083.1, forward strand.
TGACTCACATCGACCGCTGTCTGGGGTGCATGGCTTGTATTCCCGCCTGCCCTTCCGGCGTTCAATATGACAAGCTGATTGAAGCGACCCGTGCGCAAATTGAGCGCCGCTATCCGCGTTCATTTTCTGCTCGCGCCCTCCGTCGCTTGATTTTTGAAATCTTCCCGTATCCTTCAAGGTTGCGGTTTCTCATGATTCCTGCACTGCTCTACCAGAGATTGGGCCTCCAGCGGCTTTCCCGCTCCATCGGCCTCCTGAAACTGCTCCCCCCGGGCCTTCGCACCATGGAGGCCCTGCTCCCGGACCTTTCCATGAAATCGCTGCGGTCCCAACCGGCCGTTCACCTCCCGGCACAAGGGACGGTCCGGCGGAAAGTGGGACTGCTGACGGGTTGCGTCCAGAGTGTCTTTTTTGGTCATGTCAATCAGGCGACGGCGCGCGTTCTTGCCGCCGAAGGTTGCGAGGTCGTCATCCCCCGGGAGCAGGGATGTTGCGGCGCCTTGATGGTTCATGCGGGGCAGGAGGGAGAGGCGCTCACGATGGCTCGACGGCTGATCGATGTGTTCGAACAGGCGGAGGTCGACACCATTGTGATCAATGCGGCCGGATGCGGCTCCACCATGAAAGAATACGCGCATCTGTTGCGCGATGATCCTCAGTATGCCGAGCGTGCCCGGGCTTTTGCGGCCCGCTGCAAAGACGTTTCGGAAGTGCTCGCTGAACTTCCTGCCCGTGCCCCCCGTCATTCCATCCCGCTTCGAGTCGGCTACCACGATTCCTGTCACCTCCAGCACGCGCAGGGCATCAGGAATCAGCCCCGTGCCGTGCTTCAGACCATCCCCGATCTCGAAGTGATCGATCTCCCGGATGCGGCTATTTGCTGCGGCTCCGCCGGCATCTACAATCTTGTCGAACCAGAAACGGCGCGGCAGCTCGGCGATCGAAAAGTTCAGAATCTTCTGTCGACGGGCGCCCAGATGGTGGTCTCCGGTAATCCCGGATGCTTGCTTCAGTTGCGGGGAGGACTTCAGCGCGCTCAACGGGATATGCCGGCCGTCCATATGATTGAGCTGGTGGATGCTTCGATCCGTGGCGTGCCGCCGGCGGTTTCGCGGACAAACTGAATGGGACGAGAGACAAGCCTCTAGTACCGGGATTGCGGATGGAGGACAAGTGTTCACAGGCTGCCCGGAGTGAAAGCGGGTCGTCCATCCGAGGGGCCCGGTTTCTCGAGCCATCCCAGCGAACATCCAATCTCCTGCGGCGAGTGCGCCCCTTTCAATGTCCAGATACACCTCGTGTTGCGCTTTTGATCTCCAAGGATTCAGCCCAGAACCCTGAGCGGCACTTCACCAGAGAAAAGTGAGGCCATGTCATGTTCGTTCGGGACATTCTCAAAGGGCCGGTCATCGCCATCGCTTCCGATACAACGCTGGCAGATGCCTACCGGACCATGCAGGAAAAACGAATTCGCCACCTTCCCATTCTCGAAAGCGGCAGCCTGGTGGGAGTCATTACCGATCGCGACTTGCGGCTGGCGACGAGCACCCTCTCAGCCACCCCCTTTCTCCCGGGGGCACGGGTAGCTGAAGTCATGAGCCGCTCCCCCCGGACTGCGGACCCCTGGGATCCAGTCGAGGAAGCCGCGCGGACAATGCGTGAACTCAAGATTGGATGCCTGCCGGTCCTGGAAGAGGACAAGCTGATCGGAATTATCACCGGCATCGACCTGTTGGACGCATTAATCCGCATGACGGGAGTCGATAAGCCCACAAGCCGATTGGAGGTCCGGCTTTCCGATCGTCCCGGTGAGCTCGCCCGGCTCACCAGCTTCATGAGTCATCGCGATCTGAATATCCACTCGATCCTGACCTATCCAGAAGAAAAGAATGTTGTGAGAGCGGTGTTACGCATTAACTCCATCGATAATCGTTCCCTCGCGCAGGCTCTCCGGCGCGATGAGTTTGAAGTCCTCTGGCCACCCGAGAAGCCATGCCTTCAGTGATCTACCATCCGGCATACCAGACTTACGCCTTCGGGGCCGAGCATCCCTTCAGTCCAGTTCGAATCGAAATGTTGCTTGAATTGCTCAGTGCCCTGGGTCACCCGGTGCACACAATCGCCCCGGAACCCGCCACGCGGGAAGATATTCTCACCGTCCATGATGTGGAATACGTCCGAAGAGTGGAGGCTTTGAGCGTGGGGGAAGAGGTTCCCGATTCTGAAAGCTTCGGCCTGGGCACTCCCGACAATCCTGCTTTCCCCGGGATGGACCTCGCGGCTCGTTGGTTGGTCGGCGGAACCTTGCACGCCGCTCGCCTCGTGTGCGAAAAAGAGGAGAAGCGCGTTCTCCAACTCGGAGGAGGCCTGCACCACGCCCGACGAAAGAGCGCTTCCGGTTTCTGCATTTATAACGACCTGGCGGTCGCAATACGCTATCTGATCCGGCAGGGACTCTGGGTCGCGTACGTCGATATCGATGTGCACCATAGCGATGGCGTGCAAGAGATTCTTTACAATGACGAGCATGTCCTGACGGTCAGCTTCCACGAATCGGGTCAATACCTTTTTCCTGGGACGGGAGAAATTCACGAACTTGGAGCTGGGGGCGGCCGCGGGTTGAAGTTAAACCTGCCGCTCGAACCCTTCACCGAGGGGGAGAGCTATATTGAAGTCTTCGAGAAGGTTCTGCCCGTGGCCCTGCAGCGCTTTGGCCCTGGTATCATCCTGGTTCAGGCGGGAGCGGATGCCCACTATTCCGATCCCCTGGCCGATCTCATGTTGACGACAAGGGATTATGAACAGATCTTTCGTCGTATCCTCGAATATGCCGACTTGTACGCCAACGGGCGGGTCATCTTCACACTGGGCGGTGGCTACTCGCTGCTCGCCGTCCCGCGCGTGTGGGCAATTCTTTACCTCTTGATCAACAACCTGCCGATCGGTCATGATTTGCCTCCGGATTGGATCTCAAAGTGGAATCAGCGGCTGGGACAGAATCTCCCAGCCACACTCCATGACCCCAACCCGGGCTACCCGGAATTGCCCCGACGCGCAGAGATCGCCCGGCACAATAGACGAGAGGCTGACCGGCTCTTGGAGGCCACGAGCCGCTTTTGGTACTGAACCATCTCTTCCTTCTATAGGTTCATGGTCCCCGGTATTGTGGATGATCTCGACAGGGTTCTTGTCGATTCGCGATCTTCTCCCTTTCACAGCCCCTGGGACGGGAGCGATATGAGATGGATGATGGGGAGAGGCCCAAGGGGGTTTACTTTACCTGCGACTCAGCGCATAGTGTTTAGGATGGCTCTGTCCGGGTCTTCGGCTTCACACACGCGGTAATTGGCATCGCGCATCAACGCATCAGGGCCCTTGAAATTGAATGGGAATCCATCACGCACCCTGCTGCCGGAGCAATCGTACATGTCCGATGGGATACGCCGAGTCAGGAAAGGACCCATCCCCGGCCGGTCTCCAGGAAAGTGCAGTTTTCTCTCCTGAGGCGGGAAAATGGTTTCCATGCATTTTCCGAGGGGTAGGAGAGTTCGTGATGAACCATAAACCCAGAGAGCACTTCTTATCTCCACGCCGCACGAATAGCAAGACTGGCCTCGTCGTGGGGGAAATCAACTTCGTCTCATGTTCAGAATCATAGTCGAGGGAAAACAATTCAGCGAATACGTTTTATTGCGTGACGGTCAGGGCGTGTTGCTGCGCACTGCCACACCCGAGGATAGACCGCTGGTCGAAGACCTCATGAAGAGAGCGTCTCACGAAAGCCTGAGGATGAGGTTTATGGGCGGCGTCGCGCAGGTTCCCCGAGGCAAAATTGAAATCATGTGTTCAGGCGAACCTTCCGAGCGCCTCAGTCTCCTGGCAATTGTCGGCCAGGAGGCGGACACCCGGGTGGTGGGTGTGGGCAATTACATGGGACTGGGAGTGCGCGGAAAGGCGGAGGTCGCATTCCTCGTGGAAGACACTTTTCAAGGTCGGGGGATCAGCACGCTTCTGCTTGAGCGCCTGGCAGGAATCGCCGCTGCAAACGGATTTGTCGGTTTTGAGGCCGAGGTGTTGTATGAGAACCAGGCCATGATCAACGTGTTTCGTGATTCGGGGTTTGAGGTCGTCAAGGCCCTTGAAGGAAGTAATATCCATGTGCAGTTCCCCATCAGCGGCGCGGGCGCCCTGCGTGAAAGGGTTGAACTGCGCGATCGCATCGCGGCAGCCAACTCTCTGGTTCCCCTCCTGTCACCCCGAACCGTCGCCGTCGTGGGAGCTTCGCGAGACCCTGCCGCTATTGGAAGTATGATCTTCCGAAACATCCTGAAAACAAATTTCAATGGCACGGTATACCCTGTTAACAACCAGGCGGTCTCCGTCCACGGTGTCCGCGCTTATCCCTCTATTCAGGCCCTGCCGGAACCCGCGGACCTGGTGGTCGTGGCGGTTCCTGCTGCGAAGGTATTGGAGGTTGCAGACGAATCCCTCCGCGGCGGTGCGAAGGGACTCCTGGTCATCACCTCCGGCTTCGCCGAAAGCGGGCCTGAAGGCGTTTTGCAACAACAGAGACTCGTCGACCTGGTGCGGGCAGGCGGCGCCCGGCTGGTGGGTCCTAACTGTCTGGGTTTGATGAACACCCATCCGGATGTGAACCTCAATGCCAGCCTGGCCCCCTCGATGCCTCCACGGGGCCGAATTGGTTTCTATTCCCATTCGGCAGCGCTGGGACTTGTCATTCTTAATTATGCGGGGGAACGGGGACTCGGATTCTCGATCTTCGTTTCCGCCGGAAACCGGGCTGATGTCTCCGGGAATGATCTGCTTCAGTTCTGGGAAGAGGATCCATTTACAGATATCGCCCTGCTTTACCTTGAAACATTCGGCAATCCCCGGCGCTTTGCCCGCATTGCGAGACGCATCTCATTTAAGAAGCCGATCCTCTGCGTGAAGGGCGCCCGTAGCAGGGCCGGTCGGGATGCCGCTCGCGCTCACATTGGAGCAGTCGGTCAAAGCGATGTCGAAGTGGACGTCCTGTTTCGCCAAGCCGGCGTTATCCGGGCCGATACCCTCGAAGAAATGTTTGATGTGGCTGTGCTCCTCGCCCATCAGCCTTTGCCGCGAGGCAACCGCGTCGCCATCATCAGCAACTCAGGCGGCGTGCTGACTATCTGTGCGGACGCGTGTGAAACTCATGGCCTGGTGATTGCCGGGCCGGGAGTCACAGACCTGGGTCCGCTGGCAACAGTCGATGCCTATGAGCAATCCGTACGGCAGGCCCTTGAACATGAGGAAGTCGATGCCTTGATCGCCATTTTTGCATGCGTGGGGGACTGCGATCCCATCCCGGTGGGCCGCGCGATCCGCCGCGGCGTGATTCGGGCGGAGCGCAGCAGCGGAATCTCCAAGCCGGCACTGCTTTGCCTGATGGGGGCTTCCGGAGCGGTGCAGTTTGCAATGGAAAGCCCGAGCGGAGAGGCGACCTCGCGGCACATATTTCCCTCCTACCGATTTCCTGAATCTGCCGCACTGGCGCTCGCCCGCGCCGCGCAATACTCGGCGTACCGCCGACAGCCCGGAGGGCGATTGCTTTGGTACGAAGACGTGGACGCGGCATCGGCGCGGCGAGAGGTTCAGACCCTGTTAGCCGCCACCGAGGCGGGAGGAGACTTGATGTGGATCGAAGGGGAACGGGCCCACACCGTCCTTGGCTACTTTGGCATTCGAACAAGAGGCGTCGAGGCCGCAGCGGATTCGATGAAACATGACCCAATCGGCCTTGAAGTGCATTCCGATCCCCACTTCGGCCCACTGATCCGCTTGCGGCGTCCCCAGAAAACCCCGGTCATCCGGATCACGCCGCTCACGGATCATGATGTCCGGGAGCTCGCCGAAAGTGCTGAAGTCCCCATCGAATGCGGAATCGATGAACTCCTTGGAAGAGTGTCCCAACTCATCGAAGAGCTTCCCTGGCTTTGCGCGATGCAGGCAAGTATCCAGCGAATCGAACACCGTGAGGATCATTGCACGGTCGAGCTCGGAACCGACGTCAGGCTCGGTTTTGCCCATCACGAACCCATCACACAATAGACCTCGATGCCCTGGTTCGAAGGGTCCCCCCCCGACCATCAAGCCCCAAAAGGCCAATGAGGAATAGAGTGTGCCTGTTCAAATTGGAATCCTTCGAGCTCATTCTGATGCAGCGGGCGGGGCATCTTAAGCCCGCATTGAGAAGAGTCGAGGGTCCGGAAATATTGTGTGAAGCGTCGATTGACGCTTTCGAGTGCATTTGATACGCTAGCATGCAAGTAGGACTTCATTCGATGGAGGGCAATCATGATTACTTTTGAATACCGGTTCGACATCTGCCCCGGTAAGGTCGGCGAATACGAAAAATACATCAAAGGGCAGGGGAAGAACATCTGGACGAAGTATAAAGGGGTGAAGGCCGTGCGCAAGTACAAGAGCATGCTTGGCGGGTCCTCGCCCCAGCGGGTGGTCCAGGTGGATCTCGACTCCCTGGCGACCCTGGAAAAGATCCTCAGCGACCCGGGCTTCAAAAAGGCCAAGGAAAAGTTCCACAGCCTGGTCACCCACGTCAGCGATTCGTTGCTGGTCTCGGTCTAATCCGTCGAACCTGAATTGGTGTTCAAAGGATGGTTTCTCAATCCTCGCTCAGGAACCACTTCGCCTATGTCGACGATTGATCTCGATGTGGTGAATGAGTGTCGCAGACCCGAAACCGAACAAGACTCACACTGGTCTAATCCCGATCGGTGAAGCATCGAGGCTTCCCCCCATGTTGCCTTGACCTACCAAAGGGACTCGTTTGCCTTGAACCGGAGGGGAGCCCCTGTGTGCTTCACGAACGTTTCACAATCAAAAAAATCTAATCCCCATTTCAGGGACCTGTTGTATCATCGCTTTGCTCCTGGCGAAAGTGACCTAGATCGGCTAGCCTGCCAGTTTGTGGGGCGAACCCAGCGACGATTTAGGCTGTGGACGTAAGTCTTTTTCAGCTCCACGGATCGGTCCTTGTCGCCTGCGGTCTGGCAAGCCTTGACTTGAATGGAAAACAAAGAAGATCAGGGCTTCTCGGCCATGCCGCGCGGTGCCCTCCCCGGTCTCTGACCCCCCGGTTCATGAACCTCCAATTCCCCGGGGTGGCCAAAGACTGCACGAAGGTGGACGGGAGCAAGTTTCGAGAAGTCTAAGGAGGGAGTCGTGCGATCTTGCTGGAGATTAGGCTTCGCGGTGGGCTTTGTTGCCATGTGTTTCTGCCTGGCACAGCCAGTCCCTTTGCACGCCCAATACACCGTTGGCCGTGTGGAAGGAACCATCATGGATGCCAGCGACGAAGGTATTGTCGGGGCGACGGTCATGTTGCGAAGCGTCGCCACCAATGCCAGGCGCACTTATGTCACGGCTCATGATGGTTTCTATGTCTTCTTCGCGGTGTCTCCGGGAGACTATGAAATATCGGCGGAAGCCCCAGATTTCGCCCGGAGGACCGTGAGTCTCCAGGTGGTGACCAATCAAACGGTCACCTTGAATCTCAACCTTCCGGTCGGCCCCCAATCCACGGTTGTGGAAGTGGTCGGAACAGCACCCGGTCAGCTCGATGTATCCGACTCACAGCGGAGCACGACGCGAACGGAAGTTGAAGTGGTCAACCTGCCCAGCCTCGGGCGAAACATGATTTCTTTGGTCCACCTGGCGGCTGGAGTGGCGCCTACAAACAACCCGCGCGGGGGTTCGACCTTTGGAGGCGGAGGTTCCTACGTGCTCGTTCTGGGCCCTCAGGCGGGATTGTTTTCCGTGAACGGCGGACGCGAGGCCTCCGGTTCGGTGCAACTGGATTATACCGATGCCAACGACTGGGAGTTTGGGGGCTTTGCCCTGGGCATGCAGTCCATCACCCCGGACATGCTGCAGGAATTCAAACTCCTGACCAGTAACTTTTCGGCAGAATACGGTGTGAAGTCCAATGCGCAAGTCATGATGGTCACCAAGAGCGGCACAAACAACCTGCACGGCTCAGCCTACGATTTCATTCAGAACGATCTCTTTAATGCACGAGACTATTTCGACCAGACGGGGAAAGCGTCCCCCATCAAATCGAATGTATTCGGGTTCACTCTGGGCGGACCGGTGATCAAGGACCGGAGCTTTCTCTTCGGCGCCTCTGAGGGACGAGTGGTGCGCGGCGGCGCTTTTACGAGCATAGCCACCCTGCCCACGCTAAGCGCACGATCCCGGGCCACGGACCCGGTCGTCGTTGACCTGATGAATCGCTTTCTCCCTTTGCCCACGGGGCCAACGGCAAATAAGGACGTCGGGACCCTGACGACTCAGATCCCTTCTCCGATCGACGCCTTCCAGTTCGTTTTGAAGGGAGACCACCATTTCAGTGCCGATCATGCCCTCTCGGTTCGATACTTTCACAGCACAGGCTCCTTCGTGGCGAGGGCCCCCGGGCAAAACTCGCTCCCGGGTTTTGATACGGATATTCATTCGGCGCTCCGCAACGTGAATATTACCGACAGCTATGTTCTAAGTCCCCGGACGGTGAATGAACTCCACTTGGCGTATGGTTTTGCCAGCGCTTTGAGCCTTCCCCAGCAAAGCCTGTCCTCACCAAGATTCCAGATACTGGGCCTGGTCAATTTCGGCGCACTGCCCAGCAACCCGGCCGGCCGCACATACAATGTGTATCAGGTGAGTGACGTCCTGAGCCATGTCCGGGGCTCTCACGTGTTGAAGACGGGAGTGGACATTCGAAAAATCCAGGACAATTCACTTTTTGCCCAAAATGCCCAGGGCGTTTTCACCTTTGCAACTTTGAATGGTTTTCTGGCGGGCCAACCGACAAGCTGGACGCAGCTGTTTGGGAATACGCAGCGAGGATTCCGCACCGGGCTCTATGGGTTCTTCTTCCAGGACGACTGGAAGGCGACCCCGACACTTACCTTCAATCTCGGTTTTCGGTGGGAGATTCAAGGTGCGCTGAGTGAGGCGCAAGGCTTAAGTTCCGTCCTCGATCCTAAAGTGCCCGGGCCCATCGGGGCAGCAGGCGCCGGCCCCCTGGGGAGTTTCCGCGTCGGAAACTCCGCCGTTGAGAGCAACCCCTTGAATCTCGCCCCACGACTGGGATTTGCCTGGAATCCGAGAAACGGCAACTTCGTGGTGCGGGGCGGTTACGGCGTTTACTGGGACTCCTTCACTTTTGAATCCTTGACCGCATCGCGGTCGGTGCCTCCCCTGAACTACAACTTCAGCTTAGCTTGTGTGCCGAATCTCCCGTGCCAGATCTCAGGCACAAACAGCTTTGTCAATCTCCTGAATGGCTCGGCATCCATTTTGGTCCAAGGAAATAATCAGGTGGGCAGTTTTGGTAACTTAACGAACTTCGGCAGCATCACGAGCGTAGACCCGCGGCTGAGCAATCCTTACGTTCAGGACTTCAGCCTGGGAATCGAATATCGCTTTCCGAAGAGTTATGTAATCAATTTGTCTTATGTGGGGACCAAAGGCACCCACCTGACCCGACTGATTCCGCTTAATCCGGTGGTGCCCGGAACCGGCAAGAGGCTCGACCCGCGGTTTGACCAGGTGAACTTTCACGACGACGGCGGCAGTTCGATCTTTCATTCTCTCCAGGCCGAAGTGAAAAAGACTTTTTCCCACGGTTTACAGTTCCAGGGATCCTACTCCTGGTCGAAATCCATTGATGACGGCTCCGACTTCAGGCCTACGATCCAAGCGAACGACAACAGCTTCGCGCAAGATGCATTTAATTTCCGCGGCGAAAGAGCGGTGTCGAACTTCGACATCCCTCATCGCCTCGTGGTGACAGGAATCTGGCGGACCCCATTTTTTAGCAACTCGCGGGGGTTTGTCGGGAAGGTTTTGCGGGGATGGAGCTTCCAGTCCGTAAACACATGGCAGTCCGGCCTGCCGGCCACAGTGCTGTCAGGACCGCGGGGAGGGATTGTGGATGTGAACCAGGACGGAAATCTCGTCGATGTCAGTACGGCACTCGACAACACTCGCGCAAATTGCAGCCTTGCGGGCACTCAATTTCAATTGGGGGATCCGGCCCGCATCTCCGGTTTCACACAGCCCCTGCTGGGAAGCAACGGCACTTGTGGCCGCAACAACATCCGGATGCGGAGCTTGACGAACTTTGATTGGTCATTCTTCAAAGACATCGAATTGAATGAACTGGGGCCTCTGGGATCAGGGCCATGGAATCTCCAGTTTCGCGCGGAGTTTTACAACATCTTCAACATTCCGTTTCTGACGGCACAAGGCAATAATTGGCGCACCGTTTCGAGTTCAAGTTTTGGAGTGGCGAATGCGGCCGGCATTACCCGACGAGTGCAGTTCGCTTTGAAACTCAGCTGGTAAACTGTCGATCGCAAGTGAACACGTCGTAGTTATTCCCAGCTCAGACTTTCCTTCCAATGGCGCTGCGATGCACGATGCGGTGGACTTGACCTCCATCAGTATCAGAGACGCCGATACGACTGATCCCGGTTGACCTTTTCCTGTTTCTCAAGTGTTTCATCGATGACAGCAATTGCATTCCATCTTTCGACCGGATGAGCAACTAGCAACAACTCACTCGCTCTTTTCTCTGGATCAGAGGCGGGGCATGGGCCACGCAGAAAGGGCCGCACTCCTCTTAGAACCAAGCTCAGGGGAATAAGATCAATCGTGGAGGGTTATTCAAATCTTGAACGGTCGTCACCCGATTGAAACATCCTTCACAAAGTCGGGTTTTTCAGATTTGTTCTTGACAACTCTCTGATTCCCCTTTAATTTCACAGGGCCATTAGTAAAAAATCAGTTCCATGAGTTCGAGCACGCCAGCTCTTGCTAGTTTTCCCGCAGGTCGCACCTACCCACAAGGCACGCATAATGAAAAATTTCTGAAGTCCATAGGAGGTAGTGAAATGGACACGCCCAAGGTTCCATCCTGGCCGGCGATTCCCATCGCAAAGCCCGAGGAAGTCTACGCCGGCCTCAGCGATCAAGCCAAAGACTACCCGCTTTATCTTGAATCCATCACGCGACAAGAGAAGAATTTTGAAAAGCCGGAAGCGCTCTCTCTTCTGCGTGTGCTCGATTGCACGACGAGCATGATGATCGGACACTGGTGCTCCTCCCAGTTGTCTGAATTGGGTGCCGAGGTCATCCAGGTGGAACCCCCAGGGGGAGATCCTCTCCGGAAGCTCACTCCTTTCGGCCGGAAGGAGTACATGTTCAAGGACAAGGAAAGCGGCGAGGAAGTCGGCGGGCAGTTCCTGCACGAGATGCGCAACAAACTCTCGGTCACTCTGAACCTGGAGACCGAGGAGGGACGCGAAATCCTTAAGAAGTTGGTCGTTCATTCTGATGTGGTTATTGAGAATGGTCCGCCCGGGCAGTGGGACGCCTGGGGAATTGGTTACCGCCAGTTGCGCGAGATCAATCCGCGGCTCATCTATTGCTGGGTCGGCCAGCGCGGCCAGTGGGGCCCGCTGAAAGACAAGCCGGGGATGCTCGAACCGACCGCCCAGGCCGCCTGTGGTTTTGTGCACGGTACCGGCGATCCGAAGGAGTTTGGAGGACAGCCCACCCGCTCTGCTCTGTGGATGGCCGACCATGTGGGAGGGACTTCTGCGGCCATGGGAATCTTGGCCGCCGTGTTGTACCGCGACAACGTTTCCGGTGAGGGTCAGTTCATCGAAGCGACGTCTGCCGAGGCCATCATCCGCATCCTCGACTACAGTTGGGCCTGGTACTCAATGGATGGCAGCATTCGCCCGCGTTACGGGAACTGGGACCTGGCCATCAACATCTACGCCGTCAATCCTTGCAAAGACGGGTACATGATGGTGGGGGGCGGCCATGACCGGTTGTGGTACCGCATCTGGCGCACGGTCGGGGATGAGCAGCCCGCGGTGGAGGAGGACATCCTCGGCGATCTGCACCTCCGTGACGTCACGGAACGGCTTGCGCATGACATGCAAGTGAAGACCTACACGATGCTGGGTGAGTGGCTGAAGGACAACCCGCGCAGCGAAGCCGAACGAAAGCTTTCCAAGCAGCAGGTAGCCTCCGGCGGCGTGCTCTATGTGAACGAGGTCGCCGAGTATCCGCACTTCAAGTATCGGGGCCACGTTGCCGAGTGCGAATCTCCCCATTACGGCAAGATCCTTTACGGAACTACGCCCTTCCTGCAGCACAAGACTCCCGGCCGGCTGAAGTGGATGGGCCGCCCCGTCGGCTACGACAATGAGGATGTCTATCGCCGGCTGCTTGGCTTCAACCGGGATGACTTTGCGCGGTTGAGCCAGACGGGCGTCACACATGAGGAAGAAGAAGAGGAGGAATTGTGATGGCTAAGGATACCGGTTCCGCAACGCAGAAACAGTCTTTTGAAGAGTTCTGTCATCAAGCCTTCGACCCCACGAAGGAGTTCAGCAAACCTGAGGCGCTCAAGGGAGTCCGCGTGCTCTCCTGCACCCAATATATCCTCGGCCCGTCCTGCGCCTCCTACCTGGCTGAGCTTGGCGCCGAAGTCATTAAGATCGAAGCACCCCGGCGGGGCGAAGCCATGCGCCATACCACGCCCTTCAACGAGCCCTTCTTGTACCCGCTCTCGCGGTGGGTCCCCGAGAGAGGCACCGGCCTGGGGTTTCTCGGCGCCAATCCGAACGAATATTTTATCTCGGTGGATTTCCACCGGCCGGAGGGCCAGGCCATCGTTAAGAAACTGGCCGCCAAGGCTGATGTCATGGTGGAGAACTATCGCCCCGGCACGTTTGAGCGTTGGGGCATTGGCTACCGGCAAATGAAGGAGATCAACCCGCGGCTGGTTTATTGCTGGCTGGGCGGCTTCGGTGGCTGGGGGCCGGGACGGGTGCGCGCCTCTTACGACATTCTTGGCCAGTCGCAGGGCGGCAACTTTGGCATGACCGGCAAACAGGAATTTCTTGGAGGCGCCCCCTCCAAGCACACCATCTGGCTGGCGGACTACTGGGGCGGGATGATGGGTGCGGTGCAAGTCCTTGCAGCACTTTACTGGCGCGACAAAGTATCCGGCGAGGGGACCTTCACCGAGTACTCGCAGGTCCACGGGGTTACACGTCAGCTCGAATACGCCCTGCCTCTTTACGGCCGGCACGGCATTACTCGCGAGCGCTGGGGCAACTGGGATACTCAGTTATGTGTGCACGGGATCATTAAGTGCGGCAAATCTTCTTATCCTGGTTCCGAGAACCCCCAGGAGTCGGAGGAGGGCTACATTCTCATCAGTGCATACACGGACGAAGACTACGCCCGGCTCTGCAAGGTGGTCGGTGACGTTAAGATGGCGGAGAAGTATGCCAAGACCGAAAATCGGGTGAAGGCCCAGAGCCAGATGGAGATCTACCCCTGGCTGGAGAAGTGGGCCGCGGACAAGAACAAGGAGCAGGTCGCTGAAATCATGGACAAGGCCAATATCAACAACCAGCCGGTCTGGAACGCCAAAGAGGTCGCCAACCATCCTCATTGGCAGCAGCGCGGGGCGGTCCGATGGCTGGACGACCCCACCTTCGGCGAATTGTTGCACCAGGGCCCGTCTTTCAAGATGTCCGCTACTCCACCGCGTTTGAAGTGGGCGTTGAAGCCGGTGGGCGCGGATAACGAGTATATTCTGGGCAAGCTTGCCGGCCTCAGCCCGGAAGATTTGCGGCGGCTTGAAGAACAGGAATGCATTTATCCGGAGAAAACCTATGCTGCTCACATGCCCCAATTGTAAGACCAAGAATTTTCTCGATCCTTACCCGTTTTGGAACTTCAAGGGCACGACCAAGTGCGCCGGGTGCGCTAAAATCTGGCGAATCGAAACCTCCTCCGGAGCTTGCGTCAAGGGACCGGATGCGGCCGATGGGCAAGTTGACCTTTTACCCGGCTTCGCTGAGAAACCGGATTACAGCCCGATTTCCGGCCCCGGGTTAACACGCCCGGCACCGCGTGCCCGAAAAGACGCGGTATGCAAACCCATTCCCATCCAGCGGAATATCCGTGGCAATGCCGTCAGCGGACGTCCGCTCAAGAAAGAAGATCTCATCGGCAGCCGGCCCAAGTTCATCGCCGGTAGAAAATGAGGGACAGGAGAACCTATGGCTCACTATAACACCCAATCTCTATGTGTCCGTTGTAAACATCTGCGTCCGGCCCTGGATCCCAACCTCCAGAAGGCCTATCTCGGACAATGTCTGAAGCGCGAGTGGCCGTTTACACTGTCGATCACGCTGCAGGGCTGGACCGAGTGTGATGTCTTCGAGGACGGCGGGAAGGCTTACGTTCCGCCCGACCCGACTGTTGCCAAGGCAGCGGTTGCCGCCGCTGCGAAGGGTGCAAAGCGGGTGGAGTTTTATTACAGCACCGCCCAAAAGCCCGGCTTGGCATTTCCATGCGACATCGCGCGGGCGCTCCAACTCGTTAAAGATCTCCAAGCCAAGGGGGTCGATGCCAAGGCTATCGATGTGGCCCCGATCAAAGACCGTTTCCCCATCTACCATAAAACGGTCAGCGGTCCGGACGCGAGCGTGCGACCGGTGTTCGGCGCCAAGGGTGCGCTCGTCGAGGACTTCGGCGCGAACGTCCCCGCCCTCCTCATCTTCGAGGGTGATCGATACCCCACGGTGGCCTTTCCTCGCACGGACGCCGCACGGGGTCTGATTCGGGTCGAGCAGGCCTTGGAGGAACTGTTGGCAGAGGCCAAGCAACCCCAGTTGGCTGGCCGCTAAGGAGACCGCAATGGCAGATTACTTACCGCCGCGTGAGCTGTGGCCCAAACGCATCTACACGCTTCCTGAATTTGCGTCTTACGCGCCGCGGTTCAATCCCACCGAGGAGCTGCTCGAAAAGCACGTCGCTGCCGGTCGGGGTGAACGCACGGCCGTACTTTTTGAAGACCAACGCATTACTTACGCTCAACTCCTTGGCCAAGCCAACAAATTCGGCAACGCCTTGCGCGAGTTGGGCGTCGCGGAAGGCGACCGGGTTCTTTTGCGTGCGCCCAGCATCCCGCCCTCGCTGGTCGCCAACTTTGCCGTCCTGAGGTTGGGCGGCGTGTTCACTCCCATTTCGCCGCTGTTTTCGCGCGCCGAAATTGCTCACGTGGCCAACGACGCCGAGGCCGTGGCCATTGTGGTCCACGCCGCACTTTTGGGCGAACTCGAAGCGGCGCGTCCGGATCTGAAGACCGTCAAACACATCATCGTCATCGGGGGCGAACCGGCTGCACTTAAGGCCAAAGGCTATCAACTCTTCGGCGAACTGATGCAATCGGGCAGGCCCACACTCGCCCCAGTGCGCCGGGCGCGCGAGGATGTGGCTGTTTTGCTATATACCTCCGGTACCACAGGCCGCCCCAAAGGCACGGCCCACCTCGTTGAGGAAACTCTCATCGTGCCCGATGCTTTCGGAACATACGGTTGGAAGGTCAAGGAGAATGACGTCATTGGCGGCTCGGCACCCCTGGCGTTCGGCGCTGGATACTCGACTTTTACTACCATCCCCTTCCGCTTTGGCGCCACCGCCTCCCTCATCTCCAAGTTCGAGCCCGAAAAGATGTTCGAGACCATCCAGAAACATCGCATCACCGTGCTCTCTCTTGCGCCCACGGCTTACCGCAAGATGCTGCAGGTGCCTGACGCGGAAAAGAGGTATGACCTGAGCAGCCTACGGATTTGCACCGGCGGGGGCGAGAGCCTGACTGCGGCGACGTATTATGCCTGGAAGGAAAAGTTCGGTCAGGAGATCTTTGAAGGCTTGGGCACCACCGAGATGATGTACGTTTTCGTTTCCAATGTGGTCAGTGAGCGCGCCAAGCCGGGCTCGTTCGGCCAAGCCGTGCCGGGCTATGAAATCAAGGCGGCCACCGAGGACGGCCGTGACGCTGGCCCCGGTGAAATCGGCCGGTTCCTGGTTCGCGGGCCCACGGGCACACTGTACTGGCGCGAGAACAACAAGCAGCAACAGGCCGTCACGCCTGACGGCTGGAACCGTGCCGGTGACTTTGTCCATTCCGACGAAGAGGGTTACTTCTTCTTTGTGTCCCGCGAAGACGATATCATCAAGAGCTCGGCCTACCGCATCGGGCCGGAGGAAATCGAATCGGTTATGGCAACGCACCCGGCCGTGGTCGAAGTAGGCGTGATCGGCGTTCCGGACCCTGTGCGCGGGCAAATCGCCAAGGCCTTTGTCGTGCTCAAATCGGGCGCAAGCGCCACCCCCGATGAACTGGTCGAATTCTGTCGGAACAAAATCGCCACATACAAGTTGCCCCGCGAGGTGGTTTTAGTGGACCAGTTGCCGCGCACGGCTACAGGCAAACTCCTGCGGCGGGTGTTGAGAGAGAAAGATACCGGAGGCGCGCAGTCGATCCGCCCGGCCACCTCAGCCTGAGTGTTGGGATGGCCCACAAATAGATCCGCCTTCGCCGGCCCCTTTTATTGTTCCTGGAGTCCTGAGGCTTGGGGATTGTGTGCTGCCTCACCTGTGTGTCTGATCCTTGCCGCCCACCTGCGTTGCCCTTTCACAATCAAATTATCTTCAGGCCGACCATGATGCCGTTCGACCAGAGAATACAGAAGATCCACGAACTGTCTCAAGCGCTCAGGAAGAACAAGGGCCAGATCATTGACTTCGCCGTAAAAGACCTTTGCTTCACAGTGAAAGACAATGCGAAAGAAGTCGATCTGGCAGCGGACAGGCTCGAGATGTTCGATGAGGTAAAGGATGCTCTCAAAGAGCGGCGCCCATTGGGAGGGCCGGGCTCTCGTGTTTCTCTGGTTCTCTCTTACAACGGGAGCGCCTGGCTGAACACGGCCATTACCTCGATCTATGCCGTGGGCAACAAGCTCAGCGTGAAATTTTCCTCAAAGGCCCCCCATCTCCTGGCGCTCACGGAAAGCATGTACGAGCCGATCTTCGGCAACGACGTGAGTTTTTACAAAGGCAGCGGAAGGACCTTTCTCGAGGAGTCGCTCCGGAACCCTGAGGTCTCCACGGTGGTGGTTTTCGGGTTCGACGAAAATATCAGACCCTACCAACCGGCCTTTGAGAAGACCGGCAAGAAGCTCGTCTTTGAGGGTCCGGGGCAAGATCCGTTCATCGTATTTCCGGAGGCCGACCTGGACCTCGCCATGGAAGATCTGATGACTTCCAAATTTGCTTATGCGGGCCAGACTTGCACCGCCCCCAAAAGGATCTTCATCCACCAATCGATTTACGAAGAGTTTCTCGGGCGGTTCATCGAGCGAGTGAAACGTCTGGTCGTGGGAGATCCGGCCGATGCGAAGACAGATATCTCTGCGGTGGCCAGCGATCTGGCGGTGCGACAGCTGGCAACGCAATTGAATGACGCCGTACAAAAAGGCGGGGAAATCCTTGCCGGAGGCCGCATCGAAGGGAACCTGATCTGGCCGACCGTGGTCAAGAATTGCACTGACGAGATGTTGGGGATGAAGGAGGAAGTATTCGGCCCGGTCGCCTTTACCTCCAGCTTTCTCACCGATGAGGAGGTAATTGCCCGCGCTCGAAACCATAAGTATGGCCTGCGCGCCGCGGTTCACGGCGGAGAGCAGGCGCGGAAAGCGGCCGACGCATTGCGTGGCGAGGCGTATTGCCATCCGGTGTCAAATTATACCTTCGGCAAATTTGGCACCGTCTCTTGCAACGAGCCCCGAAGCGCCTCCTGGAAG
Organism: Terriglobia bacterium; assembly: GCA_049685715.1. Lineage (GTDB taxonomy): Bacteria > Acidobacteriota > Terriglobia > JAIQFV01 > JAIQFV01 > JAIQFV01. The sequence goes on from JBAVHJ010000083.1 coordinate 27,276, forward strand.
GGCGCTTTCATCGTAAAGGCGGTGGGAGGCTACGGTTATTCGGGCTGGATCTGGGAAACGTCCGGGGGGCGATTCCAAATCAAGCAGGGGCCAAAACTCCTCAGCTTGGAAACCTCTGTGGCCGCGTGAGGTTTCAGGATGGAATGTAGGAAACGATCAGACTTGGTTGAGACAGGAGTGTCCTATGGCACCGACGTTTACGCTGGATTGGTTGTGTCAGAGTATTGTGGAGCAGACCCAGTTTGCCGTTATTTTTGGGGATCACGAGGGCATCATTCGCTTCTGGAATTCCGGGGCTGAGGCGATGTTTGGGTACCGTGCTGATGAGGTTTTAGGGAAAAGCATGGACGTGATTGTCCCCGAGCGCCAGCGGGCCTTGCACTGGGACGGCTACCATCGGGTGATGGCTACGGGCGTGACGAAATACGGCCGGCAATTGCTGGCGGTGCCGGCCATGCGGAAGGATGGAACCCGCATTTCCGTGGAATTTACCATAGTCCTCCTGCGCGCCCCGACAGGCGAGATGATGGGTGCTGCAGCCATCATGCTCGATGTTACAGCGCGCTGGCAGAAACAGAAGGAAATGAAGGAGCAGTTGGTGTCCCTGGAGGCCAGGTTGAAACACGCGAGCAAATCCGACGGGTCCCAGGGACAGCGCGGCGACGAGTGAAGACGGAGATCAAGGCCTGGGGTACGACAGTTGCGGAACGCTGTTTGATGTTTACTCCTTCATTTCCGTTGGCGCTCGAAAATTTCCGGGCCAGGGATCCACACCCTCGTGTCAATCAACTAGCGTGCGACAGATTGGGCCTGGCGAGTGATACGATCGGCTTCGTCTTCTCGAATTATTGGGACCATACAGGGGTGAAGAAATTTGTTTTCTGGACCTGCTGGGTGAATCGCTCCGAGGCAGTTCACGATGAACCCGCCTGCACGCCGAATGCGGTAGCCCAGAATCGGACCGATGTGGTCGACACGATTGAGGTTTAGCGGATGATGTCACGGCTTTGCAAATACGTGTCCGTTCTCATTGCCGGTATGCTGCTTGCCATCGTTCCCAACGGGGGTGCATTTTTCTCCTGGCCTCCGGTGCAGACTCCGAAGGCCGTCTATTCCGTCCAGCAAGTTGCAATTACAACGCGAGACGGAATCGCTCTGGATGGGATTCTTTACCGGCCGACCTCCAGCCAACGCCCTGTAGCCCTCTTGCTTGTGCATGGCTACGGAGGTAACTTTTACAGCGGGTATTTTCCGCAATTGGCTCAGGCGGCGGCCGAGCAGGGTTATGCCAGCCTCGCTTTGAACATGCGCGACCACGACACAGGCCCGAAGGTGTCTGACTTCACCGATAACGAGGCCGATATCGCTGCCGGTGTGGCCTATCTGCACCGGCTGGGCTCTTCCCGACTGGTCCTCCTGGGCCAGAGCATGGGCACCAACCGCGTGCTATACTACCAGGCGACAACTTCTGATCCGAGTATTGTGGCCACGGTGCTTGTCTCGGGACCCGGGAATCTTTTCGATTGGAATGCGTGGCAATTCGGTCGAAAGAGCGCCCAAGCCACCGTGGACGAGGCGCTGGCGATTCAAGCCGCCGGCCAGGAGAAGCAGTTGATGCTGGTGGATCTGGGACCGCTCGGCAAAGCCTTATACACTCCTCGGTTCTTGCTCAGTATGCGCGGGCCGAACGCACAATCCGATCCTTACCGGAACATACAGAAGATCGCCGACCCCGTTCTGATCGTTCGGGGGACAGCCGACAGATTGGTCGAACCTGGCATCGCCGAACGGCTGCGGGATGCGGCAAAGCGCAGCACCTGCGTGGACCTGATTGAAGTCGACGGCGCCGACCATGGGTTCAAGAAACGGGAAGGGGTTCTGGCACAGCATATACTGTCGTGGCTCGAGAAGGTTGCACCCTGATTTTGGGGCCGATTCCGAGGACAGAAACCTGACCGAAGTGATTTGAAATTCCTGATCCACAGATTAACGCAGATTGCCGCGGATTGGAACAAAGGCAAAGAAACTTCAACCTTGATCCTGGCAGTGAGGGGCAATCAGGTCTGGCCTCAAGAGAGGGTGCGAGTCGTTCTGCAAGGCATCAGACGGTCAGAATCCAAGAAGGCTCCCGTATTCATTTTCCGCAATCCGAAATCCGAATTCAACATTAAGACGGGCGCGCAGGTGACGGGTCGAATCATTCAGAGTTGATCAGACCGCATGAATTTAAGGACCTGGGGAGGGTCTATGCACTTCCAGCGCGTCACCGATTTGTTTGCCCCTGATGGTCACGCCATTCCCGCCATTATTTTTTCGCCGGACTCCCCGCGCGGCGGGGTGGTCGTGTGCCCTGGCTATGGTTCCACGAAGGAGAGCGTCATGGCTCTGGCAGCCGCCATCGCGGAGAAGGGACCGGCCGGGCTTGCCATTGACCCGTGCGGACATGGTGAAAACATGGCCCCCATCGGTCCACAAATACGCGATGACGTGGAAGCGGCCGTGCGCTACGTTCGTCGCTTTGGCCGCGCCGGTGCCACCGGCATCAGCTTGGGCGGGCGCCTGTCCCTGATGTCTTCGGCCGATTGCATGGTGGCCATTTCTCCCGCGGTGGTAAGTCAGGTCTCCCCGCAGGGCAAGTGGATGTTTGAAAACTTTCCTAGCCCGGCAATGCGCGAACCCTACTCTGGCTACGTCATTGAGTTACTCGATCTGCTGGGCCCCGTTCCGGGACATGATCGTCCCTGCCTTTTGCTTTACGCCGAACGCGACCTCCCCTCATTGCTGGAAGGCGCGGCCAGCCTGAAGACGGGGCTGCCCGGCGCTGAGTTGCGTTATATCACCACTGATCTTCGGCCGGATGTAACCCATGACAATGGCTTGATTCGCTATCTGCCACGCTGGTTCAACCACATGGAGATCAAATACAACGCCGAGGCGTTGAAGACCGTCTCCAATTGGCTGGCCGACCATTTGCAGTAACAGCGCGATTCAGAGGGCCCCGTTTGGAGCGGCCCAGTTCGAATCACCGAGAGGAGTGTAACGATGCAGTGGGAATATTATGATCGTATGGTTCTCTTCAACGAGACGGCAGAGGGGTTGGAGAGCGGGTTGGAGGAATGGATCAACGGGGCGGGGGGCGACGGGTGGGAGCTCGTGAGCTCGACTCCCCTGATCGCGCCGAATAAAGACGGGATCGCTTACGGCACAGTCGGCGTGCACTTGATCTTTAAGCGGCCCCACCTCGCAACGAAGGAAGCGTAGGTGACCCATGGCAGAGTTGAGAGGCCGGGCCTTGATGGAAAGTCTCTACGGGCCGTTGTGGAAAGGTCAACAGTCTGTGACCGTGGACGGCACGGAGTACGATCTGGATGCATTGATGTACCATATGGGGCTCAACTTCGAAGATAGCCGGGCCATTGATGTGGCGGAAGTGTCTGCCGGGCGATATGTCGTACGCTATTACGACGGGGATGACCAGCGTGTCGTCGCCCATGAGTTTGACTCCGGTTTCCGCTTTCTCGCCGAGATACGCGCGCACATCGCGGAGTGGATCGGCGAGGACGCATACTTTGAGTGGTTCCGAACTGTCCGAGTCAAGTGCCCTGCGGATTTGTGAGCATGGCCTGAGACCCCTCTCGAGGAACGAATCCGCAGCTCCCACTTTCGGTTATAAGACTTCGCCGAATACCTTACTAGAGAATGACTCAGGCCGGGTGGCGGTACCGCTGAACGGAATCCTCCGCGGAGAGCTGCCCCGAATGACGCGAGCTCACCCGGCGTCCATTCAGAGCATGATGAACCAAGATCGAGATATGGCAGCCATGAAACTCATCTCCATCAATGTGGGCCTTCCACGCGAAATTGAGTGGCAGGGGAAGCGCGTCCGGACATCCATTTTCAAAGTGCCCGTGATGGGCCGCGTTCGGGTTGCCACGCTCAACCTGGAGGGCGACGAGCAGTCAGACCTCACTGTCCACGGCGGCGTTGACAAGGCTGTTTATGTCTACCCGTCGGAACACTACTCATTCTGGCGCGGTCAACTTCCGGATACAGACCTGCCCTGGGGGTCGTTTGGTGAAAACTTCACGACCGAGGGGTTGCACGAAGACGCCGTTCACATTGGTGATCGCCTTCGGGTTGGCTCAGTGGAGTTTGTCGTCACGCAACCACGAATGCCTTGCTTCAAGCTCGGCATTCGTTTCGGCCGCCCGGACATGGTGAAGCGCTTCCTCCAGAGCGGCCGGACCGGCTTCTACCTTGCCGTCCAGAGAGAAGGGGAAGTCAGCGCCGTCGATTCGATCGAGTGGCTGGCCCGGGATGAGCAGGGCGTGACGGTGGCCGATGTCGTAAGTCTGTACACTGGGGATGCAGCGAACCAGGGCCTTTTGCGCCGGGTGACCGAGTTACCTGCGCTTCCCTCAGGTTGGCGGGATTATTTTCGCAAGCGCCTCTGGGATCCGGACATTTGATCCGCCCGCCCGCTCTGCGCGACGCCTGAATGGCGCATCAAGGCGTCGGCGACTTTTCCGCAAAGCAGTGGAGGCTTCAGCCATCGATGACTACGCCAATGGGGCGGCAATTAATCGAGAGCCGTTATGGGACTTTGGGTTGCGGTTCGCAAAGTTTGACCTTCGGCGGCATCGATTATGGGCTCGGAGAGCTGATGTCGCAGCTGGGGCTCAACTTCGATGATAGCCGGCCCATTGACGCGCTGACACTGGAAGAGGGACATTACGTTATCCGTTATTACGACGCACAAGACCAGCGCGTGGTGGCCCAGGAATTCGACGGGGAATTCCACTTGCTTCACGAGACACGTGCGCATAGTGCCGAATGGCTCGGTGAAGGAGCTTATTTTTCCATGTTCAGTGGACATTGAGGCCGGTTCGGGCGAATCGACGGAAGGCATTAGCGCGGTTTGTTGATTGAGCATTGAGCCAAAGTGATGCCCGTCATTGATATTCATATCCACATCCAACCGCACAGCATGCTCAAGCCGGCGGTGCTGGAGTTCACCCGGAGTCACCGCCCTGACCTCGCCCAGATCGAGAAGTTCTCCGCCGATCCTGCGGCCTTTCTGAAATACCTGGACGAGTCGGGGGTCGAGCGCGCCGGGATAATCAGCTCCGTCAGCCCGGACGTGATTGGCTATACGTCCGAAGTGAGTGACTGGACGGCACGCTACTGCGCTGTCGCGCCGACACGACTCATCGCCTTCGGTTCCGTGCATCCGCAATACGTCGCGGATGCCGGAGCCGAAGTTGATCGCCTGGCAAAGCTCGGTATTCGGGCACTGAAGGTCCATCCCCCCCATCAACTCTTTGCGCCCAACGCTTACCACGACGGACTGGCCCCGCTGGCGGCCGTGTATGAGCGCGCGCAGGCCATCGGCCTGCCGGTGATGATCCATACAGGGACTTCAATTTTTCCCGGCGCGCGCAATAAATACGCCCAGCCGCTGTTAGCCGATGATGTCAGCGTGGATTATCCGGATCTGGTCGTGATCCTGGCGCACGGAGGCCGTCCGCTGTGGATGAACGAGGCCTTCTTTCTCGTTCGCCGGCACCCGAACATGTACATGGATATCTCCAGTATTCCGCCACAGAAGCTGCTTCAGGAATACTTCCCGCGGCTTGAGGAGATTACGGACAAGGTGCTGTTCGGCACCGACTGGCCGGGCTTCGGAGTCCGAAGCGTAGCGGAAAATATCGCCCTCTTCAAAGCGCTGGCCCTCTCGGAAGCGGCTCAACGCAAGATTCTCTACGAAAACGCCGCACGGCTGTTCCCGAAGTAAGGGAGGCCCCGGGATGAAGTCGTTCCGAGATTAACTGGAGCAGTTCTCTGTGGCGGCCTGCTCTTTAGTTTCGTCAACGGTCAGTGCGACATAAAATTGAAAATGCCTGGCCCCATCTCGAGCCAAGCGGGGAGGAATGACAATGACGGAGGATTTTAATCGCACCATCAAGGCACTCTTGATGAGCACGAAGCCGGGTGAGTTACGACAGGGGCTGGGGCTTGTAAA
>JBAVHJ010000084.1:0-3521 GCA_049685715.1 Terriglobia bacterium
ACTCTTCCCAGTAGAAGCAGTGGCGGCATTTCTCATTGCAGATCGAGGTCACGAAGAACACCACGGTGTTTAACCGTTTTTCTTTCTTGATCCGACCCAGCAGGTCGGCTGCGCGCACAAGGGTATCCACGGTACGGGCATTTTAGGCGGAATCAAATCCTCAGAGCAAGGAAAAATCAGGGAACGGTGAACCCTGGGGGCACAATTCCACATGAGATGTGGTCGAGCAATCATGGAAGGGATTGGATAGCAATCTCAAGTTGAAATCAGCGCCCGTGCACGCCGGAACACACGATCGAACATGGGTTCGGTGAGTTTTCCGGTAAAGGTATTCTGTTGGCTTGGATGAAAGGAGGCGATGAGAGTCAACTGGTCAGAGAGTTGAAATTCGGCGCCGTGGGAGAATTTCGGTCGGGGACGGGGTAGTCCTTCTCCGAGTTCATCAAAGGTCTTCAAATAGGAATCAAAGGCAATTCTCCCCAAAGTAATCACGACGAAACGCTCTTCTCCTGGGGGATTGCCTCCCAGAACCTTCAATTCCCGGAGCAGGAAGGGGCGGCAGTTCTCCAGTTCCTTCAGGAGTAGTTTATTCAGAGGCGGGGCACATCTGGCCGAGGCTGTGATGTAGCAGTCAACGAGAATCAACGCGTCATTTCGAGAGACCGACGTTAGCCGGTTTGAGAATCCAAATCGGTTCAAGCCACGGTAAAGCCAGTCTCCGCTTCGATCCCCCGTGAACATTCGTCCGGTCCGGTTTCCTCCGTGGGCCGCGGGGGCGAGACCGATGACCCATAAATGGGCATTGGGATCTCCAAAACTTGGAACCGGCTTTCCCCAGTACCGCTGATCCCTATACCTCGCCACCTTCTCCTGTGCCACCTTCTCCCGCCACCGCACAAGACGAGGACATCGCCGGCATCGAATCACTTCTTTCTGAATCTGTTCGAGGGCTCGAGCTTTTTCAGTGAGGACGCGGTTTAGTGGGGGAGACATGGGGCTAGAAGTTCCCTTGGAGTATCTCAGGCAGGTGCTTTGAAAAGTGTGATCTCGGCACCACCAGATAGGCTCCCGCCCTCCGCGCGGAATCAGCCAGGTCTGCCTGGACGTGAGAAAGGAAGGCCAGTACGCGGACGGGATGGGGGCTGCACGCCAGCTTGACCTCTTTGATTACCTCCGGCGATCTGGCAGCATCGAAATTCAGATCAATGATGACTATCGATGGGCTTTCTCGTCTCACTTCCGCGATCAGGGATTCTTCTGATAGGAGGGTCACGAGAGAAATCCCCAAGTGCTTTGCAGTTTCTTCCACTTTTGCCGCAAAGAACATGTCCGGGATCAGCGTGAGGATTCGGTCTGCCATTTTGTTACTCGTCGTTGGTCGATGCCAGGTGTCGGAAGTCAGAGGCAAGAGGCCGGAAGCCGGGGACCTGAAGTCAGAAGTCGGAAGTCAGAAATGAAAAGGTGGAATTCTTGACTTTGAACTTTGAACCTGGAACTTTGAACTGGATTTCCTTGAACTTTGGACTTTGGACTTTTCTCACTTGTCTCGAAAAGGGGCCAGCACCTGCATCATGGATTCATGAATCTTGCCGTTGGTTGCGAGCGTTTCGGTGCCGAAGGGGTCAAAGGGCTGACCTCCAAAATCGGTGATCCGCCCTCCCGCCTCTTTAAGGATGCAACTGGCCGCGGCGGTGTCCCAGGCATGGAGTCGGAACTCCCAGTGCGCTTCAAAGCGGCCACAGGCCACGTAGCAGATATCGAGTGCGGCACTTCCGAGCCTGCGGACGCCTTGTGCGCGCATGGTGAACGCCCTGAAAACCTGCAAATTGGTCTCAGCTTCCTCCCGCTTTCTGATCGGGAAGCCAGTAACGAGCAGCGACCGTCCCAGGTCGTTTACGGCCGAAACCGAAATCGGTTTGCCATTCTGGTAGGCTCCGGAATCTTTTTCGGCGTAAAAGAGTTCAGGTCGAACGGGATCGTAAACGACACCCACGATGATCTCTTTCTTGTATTCCAGCGCAATGGATATTGAGAAGAGGGGCAGGTTGTGGGCGTAGTTTGTTGTACCATCCAGGGGGTCGATGATCCATCGATAGTCCGATTCAGATTTCCGGGTGCCGCTTTCCTCCGCGACGATGGCGTGAGTGGGATATTGGCCCAGGATCTTTTCGAGAATGAGCCGTTCAGACGCACGATCCACCTCGGTGACCAGGTCGACATCCCCCTTGTACTCAATATCCTTGGGCTTTTCGTAGGACCGGAGCAGGATTTCACCGGCTGCCTTCGCCGCATCCAGCGCAGTTTCAAGAAAGGGAAGCATGGGAAGAAGTAGTCGAACCTCGAATCATGGAGTTGAACGTCTGCAATCCCCAGTGGGCACTTGTCCCCGGGCAGGCGGAACAGGTTTCACCATCGAAGCTCTGATTATAGCTGCGAAATCGCCTGGGAATAGAAAATACTTGCGGGAGGATTCCTCCGTCATGGGGTCGGTTTCTGGAAATATCCCCGACGGGTTCGGACGGTGAGGCGGGGATTGCGAGTGGTCAGCGTAATGTGGCGCAGTCGAGAGGAGGGGGCACTGACCGAGGAATAATATCCCAGCGTGTACTGAGTTCGTAATTCCTCGCTGATCCGGGAATAGATATTGTCCAGCTCTCCGATGGAATTTGGAAAAAACGACATCCCGCCGGTCTCTTCCGAAAGCGTGATCAAGGCATGTTCCCCGCCCAGCGCCCTACCCGCATCACTTTTCACTGGCGTAATGATGATCGAAAATATTATGGCTTCGGCTTCGTTGGCGGCCCGAAGCGCATCCGCATAACTGACCCGGCTCGTGGTGTCGGCCCCGTCGCTGACGATGACCATGATCTTCTTCTGTTTGCGCGACCGGAGCGTCTCTGAAGCCAGATAAATGGCATCAAAAAGAGAGGTGGCTGTCTCGGGGGTAATGGCCTTAATCCCGCGCGATAAGGACTCGATGTCATTGGTGTAATTTGAGAGCTGGTGGACATCGTAGGAGAACTCAAAGACGGCAGCCCCATCCTGTGGTCGCAGGACGGATCGGAAGAATCGAACCGCCGCCTCGGACTCGAATTTCAAATCGCGCGCGGTGCTCAAACTTGAATCCACCAGCAAGGCGACGCGCAACGGCAGTTCAGACTCCCGGCTGAAGAACGCGATCCCCTGCTTCTGCCCTTCCTCCTTGAGCTCGAAGTCCTCCCGCGTCAGGCTCCGATCCACCCATCCGCCCGGATTGGTCACGGTGGCATAGATCACCGTCAGGTTGACATCCACTTTGAATCTCGCCGTGGGGGATTCCTGGTTTGAGGTAGACGGTTTGGCCGGCCCGGAACCGGCTTGCGGGGAAGCGCTCATGAGGATCTCTGGAAAGCAGAAGCCGGACAGAAGGATCAAAAGGAGGCAAGCCCTTCTGAGTAGACAGTTTATTGAATCCGCCAGGTGCAAAAAAGGCGCTACCGGTTCACCCATCGCAGCTTTGCTCACCTTCCCTTGTACATTTT
>JBAVHJ010000085.1:0-2860 GCA_049685715.1 Terriglobia bacterium
TCCGGGTCGCTGGTCAACAATCCGTTGATGGCCATGAGTTTGAGATCTTCATCTCCCTCGTTGCTGGGAGAGACAGGCCGGCCCGCCTGTGATCGGATTTCCACTTCCAGCGCCTTGGCATCGTTAATCCAGCGGCTTTGGGGAAAAGACTTGTTCAACTCGGCGAGGCCAGCCAGGGCTTCTGTTCTCTGGCCCAGCTTATTCTGGGCATAGGCCTTCCAGTACAACGCGCCATCAGTTCGCCGGGCATGAAGTTCAACCACTTGACCGAAGACTGCAACCGCCCGGTCCCAGTGGCCCTGGTCCAAAGCCCGTGTTCCGTGGTCGTAGAGGGCTTCCTCCTTGTCCCGCGGGCGCGAACTTTCGGCTCGCGCCCTCTCCGCCTGTCGTTGCGCTTCCTGCTGAGCATCTCTTTCTTGCTCACTGCGCAGGCTTGCCCTCTGCGCCTCCCTTTGCGCCTCTCTTTCCTGTTCAATGCGCGGGCTTTCCTCTTGTTCCTGGTTGTCTTGTTCGTCGACATAAGTGTCCAGGCCAATTGCTGAGGCCTCGAACCGCTCTGCTGCCAACTGTTCTATGGCCCGGACCTCCGCGGGGACGGGCGGAATCGCCCGATGCACGATCGCTTTGGAGTTTGCCTTCTTTTCCTGTGAGGCCATCAGTGCTGAAGTGAAGAACAAGATTGTGATGCTTATTAAAACCCATTTGATTTTTTTCATGTGGGCCCCCGTGTCAAATTTTTCCCGTGAACGATCCCGGCACGCCTTCTCGCTCCCGTTCGTGCACGGTCGAATCGGTCACTCGCACTTTAAAAAGAATTCCCTGGTTTTCGATCCGTTGCCGGATTTCCTCGAGGTCCGCCGCCGACAACTCTGAAGGACCGCGAGCGATTTCCAGCAGGACTCGTTCCAGATCATCCAGGACGTTGGCAATGCCCGCCTCTCCCGCGCGTGTTGCCGCCTGGCGGTAGATCCGGTTGGCGGCGACCAGCTCTTCAGCCCGCTGCTGTTCGGCGAAGATATTCACCGGCCCATCCGGTGCGGTATTCACCAATTCCAGCAGCACCCTTTGAGAACGGTCCAGATGCTCCCCGACCGCGAGGAGCAGTATTCGATCCTGCGCCCGCGCCGAGATCACCAGAGGCGGATTCACTTCCGGTCTCGGCCAGTATCGACCGGCGAGGAATGCGACGACGATAAGTGCGGCGAGTGTTGTGAGAGCAGCCAATCGTCGCGGCTGAAAGAGCGTCATCCAATCAAAACGTGGGGGCTTTGCCAACCGGGGGCGAAGGCGTATCCATACCTCCGCCCCATAACTCTCCGGCCGCTCCGGAAGCGGCGACGATTCCACGGCGCCCAGGGTGGCCCGCAGATCCTCGTCATGGCGACGGCATTCATCGCAGAGGGCCAGGTGTGTCTCAACGCTCGCGGTCTCGGCGAGGTCGCGATAGTAGTAAAGGATGAGTTGTTCTTCCGTTAAATGTTTCATGGATTCAAATGAACCACCGGCTGTAATTCGCGCCGCAGCTTTTGCACGGCGCGGAAGATGTTGTTCTTGATCGCACCCGGGCGCAGCCCCAGGACCAGGCCGATTTCCTCAATGCTCATCCCCTCAAAGTGCCTCAGCGAAAAGGCAGCCCTTTCCTTGGGGCCGAGCGTGGCAAGCACGGAGTCGACTCTCTTCTTGATTTCAGCGCCCAAGACGACTCGATCGGGTGCGGGGGCTTCGTCCCTCAATTGATGCATCGCTTCTTCCTCGGGGAGAGGATCCGACGGGTGGTCGTCGTGCCGCCGTCGCTTTCGGATGAGATCCAGTGAACAATTTACCGCGATACGATAAAGCCAGGTGCCGAAGTTGGATCGCGATTCAAAACGCTTCAGCTGTCGGTAGGCCCGGAGAAAAGTTTCCTGAACCACGTCCTCGGCGTCCTGTTCATTGGCCGTCATGCGATAAGCGAGGCGGAAGATACTGCGGCTGTGCCGTTCGACGAGCATGCGGTAGGCATCCTCATCGCCGGCCAACACCTGAGCAACGACAGCAGCATCATTCCCTTCCATCCGATTCATTAGACTAGGGTCGATGTCCATCGGTTAGGAGAGAAACGGGAAAAAATCGATCGTGGGGCTGCGCCGTAAGCTTTCCTCGGCGGGAGGGTTGAGTGAGGTTGGCAGAACGGCGAGCCGTCTTCCATCAAACCACAGGTACACCCTTCGGCATTAGGGGATTCCCGGAGCCCCGGATTTCTTGGGGATCACGGGGTTTTCAAATTCTCAAGGTGAATCTGACGACTGTTCACTTCTGAAGTAGAATGGAGACCTGCGAACAACGGCAAGCCCTGATATTGCTAAGGAGGGAGAATCTCTTCCGTCCACCCGCAATAGCTCCCGCGAGAAGGGCACTCGCCGGGGCTATCCAAGCCTGCAATCCCAGGCTTCTTATTGCCGGGACTTCCTTCTGAGAATTCAAATGTTGGGGTTCAGCAGAATTCGCTTGGGTCCATCTTTAGACCGCAATCCCAGGCTCATGAGTTTTTCCCTTAAACAGACCTTTTCGGTTCGCATCCCCTTCTCGGTCTCAATTCGCAGCTCGATGCTAATACAAACGGCATTGAGAATATTGCGAGAGCTCGCTTGAATCAACGCAGGGGCACAGAGTCCGCCCCGCCGGGAGCCCCTGGCGCGAGGTTCCAGTATCTCCCTGTGTAACATCATTTCCAACTCTTGCATTAATTATTCACGACCCATCCGTCGCGGAGATTGATGATGCGACTGCCGTAGGAGGCGTTCTTGTCGGAGTGGGTGACCTGAATGATGGTGACCCCCTCGGCGTTCAGCTTCTTGAAAAGTTCCATGATCTCCTCACC
>JBAVHJ010000086.1:0-7020 GCA_049685715.1 Terriglobia bacterium
AGTAATCCGTTGTGGCCTTTCATGGATGCCGGAGGGAGGGACATCTTGGGCAAGAGCCGACGGATACTAAGAACTGGCATACTCATTCTGTTCATCCTGATTCTCGCTGCCGCGGGCGTGTCGTTCCTGAGCAATCGAGGGCTTCCTACTCACTCCAGGTTAATTGATCGCCTCGACCCACAGGAGAAGTCATTTCTTGCGGAGGCGATCCACCTGAAACAGACTGTAGGCGAATCTCTCTGGCCCGATTGGAGCCGAGCAGAGATTCCCCTCCTCTCCCGCAACGAGCAATATGGTTTTCTCGTGGGTGATCCCAATCCACCTCCCGGCTGGGAACAGGTTCCCGGGGACACTTTCCTGGGAAATCCCTATTATCGAATTCAAAATCCGGAGAGCGTGGCCTTTGCCGTACCGATCGGCAACCGCTGGACGGCGAGCCTGCCCACAAAGGACTGGATGCAGATATCCTTTGCGAACAACTTGCGAGGTCACATCCCGGGATTTCTGAAGCCGGTGTTTCCTTACCGTCTGCCAATGCGACTGTTCAACCTCAATAGCTCTGACTTCCATATTGCGATCCTGCTGCACGAATCCTTTCACGCCTTCCAGGCAGGGATGGCTCCGGACCGTTTTGCCGAGGCGAGGAAGGCGTATCGGGTTGAGACGAACTATCCGTGGGAGAATCCCGAGTTGCAGAAATCATGGAAATTGGAGCTGACCCTCTTGGCCCGGGCGGTCAATGCAAGGTCGGACGAGGAAGAGGCCAACCTGGCCCGAGAGTTCCTGGCCGCGCGACGCCAAAGGCGCCAGCGCCACGGGTTGGATGTCTCAACGGTGAATTATGAACGGCACATGGAATGGCTGGAAGGTCTTGCCAAGTATATCGAATTGGCGGTTTGGCGCGAGGCGTCTCTAAGCCGGACTTACATACCGATGCCGGAATTATCAGGGGATCCCGATTTTAAGAGATATCAGACTTTTTCCAGTCAATGGTCAAAAGAACTCATGAACATGCGGATGCAGTCCGCCCGGCAAGGAGACATACGCTTTTATTACTCTGGGATGGCACAGGCCTTTTTGCTCGACCGACTGCGGCCGGGATGGAAGACTCGCATTATGGCTCAAGACGTTTGGCTGGAAGGGCTGCTGGCTGAGGCGACGGAGAACCATTAGAGCGGATAAGTTAACCTTAGGTTCTGTTCATCCTCGCTTGAGATTGAGGGATGGTCCTTGAGATCGCTTTACGAGCTTGATCTCCTGCCCGACTGCTGTCGTTTTCTCCGCATCAACCCGCCAAGCTTGATCCCCAAGCAGGATCACAATTTGCTCGTTCACTGCTTAAGCAGCTCCCCCTCGCGATGATCGTCTCGGCGAAGCGCTCCATCTCTTCCAATTGTGGGCTGAACTGCAGCAGCAACAAATCCACGCCTGCCGCCTCGAATTGGGCTATACGCGTCCGCACTTGCTCCGCCGTCCCCACCAGGCCGGAGCGTAGTCCCCGGTTCGACACCGAGTAATCCTCCAACGAGACCTTCTGTTCCAGCTGGGTGCCCGCCAGCCACGCTTGATAATTCCCATACCCAGCAGCACTCTGCTTAACGTCAGTGATTCGACACAGTTCCCGCCGTGCTTCATCTTCTGTATCCCGGACGATGGCATAGGCGGCCACCCCGAATTTCATGGGGTGCAGGTTCATTCGAGCTCGACGTGAAGAAAGGTCAGCGATTTTTTCTGCAATCCGCTCCGGAGGATCCCCGTGCATGACGTAGGCATCGCATTCCCGGGTAATCAGTTCCTTGGCCGCTTCGGATTCACCGCCCGCATAGAGGGTAGGTCGGGGGCGCGAAAGGGGCTTGGGCTGCAGCACCGTATCCTCAACGTGGTAATACCTGCCGGCGAATGAAAAATGGTCATCGTTCCATACGCCATTCAGCACCCGCAACCATTCCGCCGTCCGCGCGTACCGATCATTGTGCTGTTCAAACTGAACCCCGTACTGTCTCGCTTCGTCGGCCCACCACGAAGAGACAACGTTGAGTGAAACGCGCCCGCCGCTAATATGATCGATGTTGGCCGCCTGCTTGGCCAGCAGGGCGGGCAGATGGAAGGTGGGGCGGACCGCGACCATCAATTCCAGCCGGCGGGTCACCGCGGCCAGTGCCGCCGCCGTGGACCAGGCATCCAGTGCCGGCGCATGAATCCCTTTGATGTCATTCAAATTCAACTCGGCAATCAAGGTGAGGTCGAACCCGATCTCCTCGCTGCGCCTTGCCAGGCGGGAGTTGTATTCCCACGTGGGTTCCATTCCCTCGTCCTCGACGTTTCGTAGCCATCCGCCAAAAACAGGAAGCCAATAACCGTAGCGCATCAGCGGGCCTCCGTTTCCAAAAAGTCCGCCAGCCGCGCGTACGGATTGAATCCGATGACCCTTGCCCCATCGGCGACGAAGTTTGAAAGAGCATTAATGTCGTAATAGAGCAGCTTGCCATCGCGATCGTCGACGATATACTCCACGCCACCCACCTCGATCCCGGCGGCTTGCATGATCCGCTCCACGGCTTCAATCACCTCCCCGGGCGGTGTGACAGCTTCCACCCGCATCTTGTTCTTGGGAGCATCCACCGGACACGCGGAGCGAGCGAGTTCCACGCCGCCCGTGGTCTGGCAGATGTCGGCCGGACAGAGGTTGAAGCTATCGCCCGTGAAGAACACCTTGATGGCATAGAGATACTTTCCCCCCAGCACCTCGACTCGCGTGATGAACTCACCTCGCGCGGGAATGTACTCCTGCACCAGGCCCGTCTGATCTACTCCCAGTGCCAACTGATCCTCCATCGCGGCGCGTGTCAAGTCTTCCAATCGATCAAAGCGCACAATGCCAGCGCCACTGCCGCCAATGTTGGGCTTCACCACAACCGGGAAGCGCAGGCCTTCGGCGGCTTGCGGTGCCTCGGCACGATGATTGATGACGCGCGCCCGCGGATAGGCGAGACCCAGCGATTCGAGCAGGGAAAGTTGCAACGCCTTGGAAGTCTCCACGGTAAAGGCCTTGTAGCCATTCACGACCCGCACTCCCTGCCGCTCCAGGTGAGCAAGGAAGTTTAGGGTGTAAAAAATCCCGTGTCCATGGCCGCGGGTGTAGGCGGAGGGACTCATCCGATTGAAGAGCAGGGAGTACTCACCGTCCTGCGAGGCGACGTCGTACTGGTGCCGGCGCGCGTCAATCCGGACATACGGGGTTGCGCGTCGGTCGAGTTCAGTAAACAGGGGCCGGAACCAATCGGGATGTTCATGATAGATGGCAATGGGCCGTTTGAGTGTCGTCATATTTTTCTCCAAAAAAAAGGCCGCTCCGGAGGAGCGGCCTTGAAATCTCTTTGAGTGAGTCGCGTTTTATCGCGCTTTCACACCTCCCCGGCCGCTCCTGCATAGGGTACACATACACTTGCACCCACGCTCCCTGACAACGGGAGTGGCCGCGAATAAAACATTGCGCATGTCCATAGACATGATGACCTTTTCTTGAAAAACGAGAATCTACGCCTCATTCACAGGTTTGTCAAGTTGAGCATCTAGTCATTGGAATTGTTAACTCTCTCAACATGGGGGCTCAAATTCTGGGACAAAAGTCGACCCCGAACTCGAAAGAGGTGGCAAATAAGTCGAAATCGAAGAATAATCCTTTCTAAACACGATGCCGTAAGTCAGTCGAAAGGAGCCTGCACGGGCAGGGCAACACACGAACATAAAGGGGGAAAATTAATATGGTGCGATTCGTATTCGTGCTCCTCATGCTGCTGGGAGTCACTCCAATGATGGCTTGGGGACAAACGTCCTCTACCGGGAAGGACACCGCGTTTGTTGTGGAGTACTATTACAAGGCGAAATGGGGATATGCGGAGGAGTTCTTACAACTGTTCAGAAAGAACCATTACCCCGTTCTAAAAAGACAGGTGGAAATGGGGCGGATGCTCAAAGTGTCCATGGACCAACCGCGCTATCACACCACCGAGGACGGACGATGGGATTACCGGGTGACCATCGTCTTCAAGAATGCCACGGTGGCGAATGAGTTATTTGATGAAGACGCCCTGAAGAAGCAGCTCTTCCCCGACCAAGAAACTTTTGTCCGAGAAGAACAACGTCGATTTGCGATACTTGAAGCGCACTGGGACGTGCCATTAAAGGGCGTGGATTTAGAGAAAAAATAAGACTTCAGGAGTCCCTCGGTGTCGGAAGTGGGTCTGTATCGGAGCCTACCGGTTCTCTTGAGAGGGGGAGGATTAAACTGAAAATTCCCCCTTGGCTTTATGTAAGAGGGCAAGGTTGGCTGCCACCCCAGGTATTCGCAAGAAAGCAGGCAGGACAAGGTCCACAAGGGAATCCTTCCTTTGCATGGGATACCCAGCCGCCCTCAGGCGTCGACGCCAGGTGCGGGTCATAAAAATGGGGCACTGCTTGATAGCAGAGCCCCTGGAATGACCGCATTTCTGGAACGGGCAGACCTCTTTGAAAGTAATCTTAGTTGAATCTCTTCAGTTGAATTTTTCTTTTGGGCTTTACAGGGATCAGGACCATTTCCACATCGCGCGCGGGTTGCTCTGCAGCGAGTTCCCTCTCCATCCCGCTTTCATAGGCGCGCATATCTTTTTGGATGAAATCCAGCCGCTCACGGCGACGGGGATTGTAAAGATAGATCTTCTCGAATCGGACTTCTTCCTGGGCTGAGAGATTCCCGAGCAGATAGGTCTTGATCATCTCATCTTCTTTGGCGCTCAAGCGCTCCAGAAAATCACCGTTGGAGACTGTACGCCACATCACCTGCTCACTTTCTTGTTCGGAGAGTTCTTCAAGCAGGAACTTCTCCATCGTCTCTTGGGAAATCTCATTGATGTTCATAACTTCCTCCGTTTTCATGCCCTGGTGAGTGCCGATCCGTTCTAAATTATTTAGGCCTGGAAAACGTTCACTCTATGAATCCATCTTTGTTCCCACTTTATTCCCTAGCTACCTGTGCTTCCGAACGTTAAACACTTACCTACCAAGCAGGTTCAATACCATTGCAGAGAGAATAAAACAACACACTGATTTATAAGGATTTAACATGCTGTAATCAGGAGCTGCATTTGGGTGAAGTGATTCATAACGATACAACCACAAACGGATTTGTTCAAATCGTCGATTCGTTTCGAAGAGTTTTTTCGCAATGTCTGTCTCGGAAGTCACGGATCTGCGGTCTAAAGATCCCCAGCCTGCCGCATGTGAAGATTTCTCGCTCCACAATTAAGTCAAGTCTCAAAAAAGCAACACGAGATCCCGAGCAGTCGAGTCCTCTCCACAAAGCTTGCCACACCATTTTTCGCGGGGTATACTCGCGACTTTCGACGAACAGTTAGATTGAAGGAGTCAGTGAAATCATGGGGTTTGAGTCATGGACCTTACCTTGTTGGAACCCCTACGGGTTGATTGGTTCTGACCCAGATCTTTCATCTCAGATTTCTCCGGGTTTCTAAGCTGTTTGTATTTTCGCGCCCAAGGTCCGGGGTTGTGAAACTCGATCGGAAATCGAATTTGTGCGGTATTTTCTTATATCGAAGGCAGACGGGAAGGCGCGCCGGATATAAGAGGGTTGTGTATTCTCGCGTAACTTGTGGGATGAGAGCTCAGTCCAATCGCCAAGCCGGCCGGAGTTTGAGCATTTTACAGGAGGAACTGAATGGCAAAAAGACTTAGATTGTTTGGTATTGCGGTCTTTTCTTCCTTTCTTCTTTTGGGGTTGGGTGTCTTTGCTCGAGCTGAGGCGCCCCAAGGGTCTTCCATTGATCGGCTCATGGATTCTCTCTTCAAGGTGCGAACCTTCAAAGAGACCACCATTTCATTTGATGGGTCCCGCGTAGCTTGGGTTGAGGAGCTGCAAGGAAAGGATCACGAACCTTCGGAGAACACTGCGGTCTATGTTGCCTCTTTGAATTCCCCTTCGACCCCGAAGCGGATCACCGCAGGGGATGGAGCGACGCCTCATAGCGAGCATGATCTGGCATGGTCACTCGACGGACATCACTTGGCGTTCCTATCCGATCGAGGACAAAAGGGACAGTTCCAGCTTTATGTCGTCCCCGCCGACGGCGGGGTTCCTCAACAGCTGACCCAGGTAAGAGGACTCCTGGCCGATCCCCGCTGGTCGCCTGATGGAAAAACCGTAGCTGTGCTCTTCACCGAAAACCTGCCGAAGTCTGCAGGTCCTTTGGAGGCCAAGCCGCCCGTGTCTGGCGTGATTGAGGGACAGATTTACGAACAGCGTATCGCCACGGTTGAGTTCCCCTCGGGACGTCTTCGCCAGATCTCCCCTGCCAACCTTTATGTTTATGAATACGATTGGTCTCCCGACGGAAGGGCCTTTGTCGCCTCAGCAGCTCCCGGTGACGGTGACAACAACTGGTGGATCGCGCAGATTTATACTGTCATGACGGCCACCGGAGAGACGACATCCATTTTCAAACCTCCCCTGCAAGTCGCTGCTCCACGCTGGTCTCCGGACGGTAAGACCATCGCCTTTATCGGAGGATTGATGAGCGATCAGGGAGTGACCGGGGGCGATGTCTTTATGATCCCCCCCATCGGCGGTGAACCGGTAAATCTGACCCCTGACATGAGGGCGTCTGCCAGTTGGCTCCATTGGCATCCCTCTTCAAATCAGATTCTATTTGAGGAGAATGTAGATGGTGAGACCGGCATTGCAAGTGTCGATGTTGCAACCCGGCAAACCACGACCCTGTGGAGAGGACCTGAAACGATCTCCGCCCTGGGAGGATCAATCAGTGTGTCCTTCTCTCGTGACGTGAGGAGGTCAGCACTTATTCGCAGCTCACTGAGGCATCCCCCAGAAGTCTGGGCTGGCGAAATTGGGGCATGGAAGCAGATCACCCGCGTCAATGACTCTCTGAAACCAATGTGGGGCGAAGCCCAGAGTATTCACTGGACCAGCGAGGGAATGAACATTCAAGGTTGGTTGCTCTATCC
>JBAVHJ010000087.1:0-16189 GCA_049685715.1 Terriglobia bacterium
GGCTGGGCCCCGGTTGCCAGTGACGATACCAGTACCCCCAGCGAGTCCAGCAGCCCGGGGGTACGGCGCTGCAATTGTATGCTCGACACTCGAGTTCAGCGCCTGCTCAAGAGTGCCCGCATCCCGCGCCGTTACGAGCATTGCTCTTTCGAGAGTTACACCTTCACCTCCAAGACCTACCCCGGAACTGACTCTCAGAAGTTCGCCCGGGAATTCGCGAAGAAGTTCGCCGAGGAGTATCCCCTGGTCGATGTGGGTTTACTGTTTATCGGTCCCTGCGGCATCGGGAAAACGCACCTTGCCGTTTCCATCCTCCGATCCCTTCTCATTAACAAACACATCGAGTGCCGGTTCTATGATTTTCGTGAACTGCTCAAAGAGATTCAAAACAGCTATAATCCCATCTCCCAAAGCAGCGAGATGGCGATCCTGGAGCCGGTGCTCAACGTGGATGTGCTCTTGCTCGACGATCTTGGAGCCATCAAGCCGTCGTTGTGGGTCCAGGATACCGTCGCCTACATCCTGAATGCCCGTTACAACGACAAACGAACCACTCTCCTGACCACGAATTTCCTCGACATGGAACCTCGACCCTCGGCACCGGAAGAGGACATGCGGCGCAATAAGAAAGAACGGTCTGCCATTAATTATCCTGTCGAAGAGTCCCTCACTGATCGCATTGGAGTGCGCATGCGCTCGCGGCTCTTTGAAATGTGTAAGGCGATAGACATGAACGGGGAGGATTTCCGGCAGGTCGTGAAGCAAGCACATCACAGGTTCTAAAAAACAAGATCCAAATCCCAATCCGCCGCGGCGGACAAAATCCAAATAAATTCCAATAGCCAATACCTAAATTCCAAACAAAAGTCTGGCAATCTTTGTCTTCATTCGGACTCATTGCCGCATTCAAACGGGAGGTTAAGGCGAGTTTGGTTTTTGGAGCTTGTTTATTGGAATTTAGTTGGAATTTGGTGCTTGGAGCTTGGATTTTCCCCCGTCCCCGTGTCGAAGAGGGGCTTTTCAGGTATAATTCATTCTTCTAAAACGAGAATGGGAAGATTCTATGAATGATGCGGAGTTTGGCGAACGGGCGGAACAGGCCCTTGAGGAGTTGGAAGACCGGCTGAACCAGGCTTCGGCCGACATGGAGATGGAAGTCGAGGCGGGGGAGGGGACGATCAAACTGCTTTTTGAAGATCCCCATGCGGGCACATTCGTATTGAGCGCCAATCCCCCGGCCAAGCAGCTATGGCTGTCTGCGCGGACCACCAGTTTCAAGTTCAACTGGTCCGACGAAAGAGGGGGGTTCGTGTACGAGAAAACAGGCGAGCCCATTGACCAACTTCTGGGACGACTCATCAGCGAGCAGATGGGCCTTGCGGAGGCCGTTTCGATCTAAGATGGCAATCCTTCAGCGGCGGCAGACAAGCAATGTTTCGATCGGCCAGGTTACCGTGGGATCGTGTCATCCCATCGTTGTCCAATCCATGACCAATACGGACACGGTCGATGTGAAGGCGACTGTGAGTCAGACCGTCGCCTTGGCCCGTGCCGGCAGCGAACTGGTCCGCATCACCGTCAACGTGGAAGGGGCAGCCCGGGCAGTCCCCGAGATTCGCCGGCAGCTTGATGACCTGGGGATCGATGTCCCACTGATCGGCGATTTTCATTACAACGGACATCTGCTGCTCACCCAATACAAGGAATGTGCCCGCGCGCTGGCCAAGTACCGGATTAACCCGGGGAATGTCGGGGTCGGAAAGAGGCATGACGAGAATTTCAGGACCCTGATTGAAGTCGCGAGGGAACAGGATCGGCCCGTCCGCATTGGAGTCAACTGGGGATCGCTGGATCAATCCTTGTTGACGCAGATGATGGATGAGAACGCCAGGCTGCCGCAACCGCTGGACGCGCGGGAGGTCACCATGGACGCCATGGTGGAAAGCGCCCTGCGCTCCGCTGAGATGGCGGAGAGCTATGGCCTGGCCCATGAAAAAATCATCTTGAGCGCGAAGGTTTCCGGAGTCCAGGATCTGATCGACGTGTACCGCCGCCTGTCCACCCGGTGTGACTATCCCTTGCATCTCGGTTTGACGGAAGCGGGCATGGGAGCAAAAGGAGTCGTGGCTTCAACGGCGGCGATGAGCGTCCTGCTGCAGGAAGGGATTGGCGATACGATCCGTGTTTCATTGACGCCCGCCCCCAACGGGGACCGGACGGAAGAAGTGCACGTGGCGCAGCAGATTTTACAGTCTCTCGGTATTCGTAGTTTTTCGCCGCAGGTCACTGCCTGTCCGGGATGCGGCCGCACCACCTCAACCTTCTTCCAGGAGCTGGCCGACCAGATTCAAACTTACCTGCGCGAACAAATGCCGGTCTGGCGTGAGAAATACTCCGGCGTTGAGGAATTGCGGGTCGCGGTGATGGGGTGCGTGGTGAATGGGCCCGGCGAGTCGAAGCACGCGCACATCGGGATCTCGCTTCCGGGCAGCGGAGAGGAACCGAAGGCTCCCGTCTATGTCGACGGTAAGTTGTTTCTCACCTTGAAGGGCGAGACGATCGCCCGGGATTTTAACCGCATTTTGAACCAGTACGTGGACTCCCACTTTGGTGTTCATGTCACCAACCCACAAGGGCGCTGAGGATTCCTTCCTTTGTCCCCTTCGTGCCCCTCGTGGCTTCTTTCATACCCTAAGGAGATGTCGATGAAAAAACAGTCCGTCCTTGCACTGGCTGCGTTCTTGGGCCTGATACTGGCCGCCACAGCAGCCGAGAAAGAAAAAATGAGTCCGGAGGTTAAAGCTCTGCGCAGCATTAACGCGCCCGAAATCTCCGGCATTATTAAAACGCTCTCCTCTGACGAGTATGAGGGGCGGGCGCCGGCCTCGAAAGGTGAGACCCTCTCCCTCCGGTACATCTCAGAACAATTCAAAAAGGTGGGACTCAAGCCGGGCAATACCGACGGCACCTATTTCCAGAAGGTCCCGATGGTGGGCGAGACTATTGAAAACACCGAGGCCAAATTGGTTTTCGCCGGGCCGGATAAGAAGGAAGAACTGAGTTACGGGGACGATTACATGGCGTTCACGGAGCGCCAGGCGCCCCAGGTGTCCATCGATGCCCCGGTGGTGTTTGTCGGATACGGTGTGGTGGCTCCGGAGTACAAATGGAACGATTTCAAAGACGTCAATGTGAAGGGCAAAGTCATTGTGATGCTGATCAATGATCCTCCGGTTCCGGACCCCAAGGAACCCGGGAAGCTCGATCCGAAAATGTTCGGAGGCAAGGCCATGACCTATTATGGCCGATGGACTTATAAATACGAGGAGGCAGCGCGCAAGGGTGCTGCCGGGTGCATCATCATTCATGAAACCGAGCCCGCGGCCTATCCCTGGGAAGTCGTGAAAGGCAGTTGGAGCGGGGAGCAGTTCACCCTGGTGTCCAAGGACAAAGGCATGTCGAAGATTGCGATCGAGGCCTGGATCACCCGCGACCGTGCCGTGCAATTGTTCAACATGGCGGGAAAAGATTTTGAGGAGATGAAGAAGGCCGCGGTCTCACGCGATTTCAAGCCCGTGGATCTTGGCGTCAAGGCGCAGCTCAGCTTGAAAGTTAAGGACCGCGTCATCACCTCCAACAACGTGGTCGGAAAAATCGAAGGCAGCGACCCGGTGGGAAAAAACGAATGGGTCATTTACACGGCTCATTGGGATCATCTGGGCATGCGCGAGACCCCGCAGGGCAAGGAGATCTTCCATGGCGCCCGCGATAACGCCTCCGGGGTGGCGGGGCTGATCGAACTCGCCAAGTCGTTTTCCCTGCTCCCCACTCCGCCCCGACGCTCCATTCTCTTTCTCTCGGTCACGGCAGAAGAGAAGGGCCTGCTGGGCTCCCTGTATTACGCCAAGCACCCCATCTACCCGCTCAACAAGACGGCCGCCAACATCAACATGGACGGTTTGAATGTGCTTGGAAAAACCAAAGACCTAACGGTCATCGGCTTCGGCCAATCGAACCTTGATGATGTCGTCAAGAAATATGCGACCGAGTCTGGCCTCGTCGTCAAGCCCGATCCGGAACCGGAAAAAGGCGGCTACTTTCGCTCCGATCACTTCAGTTTTGCCCAGGTCGGAGTGCCGTCGCTCGACCCCAGTTCAGGCGTCGATTTCGTTGGCCGGCCTGAAGGCTGGGGAATCGAGCAGCGCAGGGAATACACCACCCAGCGTTATCATAAGCCCGCCGATATGTTTGACGCCGCCTGGGACCTCGAAGGCGCCGTCCAGTACCTCCGGCTGCTGTTTGAAGTCGGTGAGGATGTCGCCAACTCTTCGACCTGGCCCGAATGGAGTGCCCACAGCGAGTTCCGGGCACGACGGGTAGCCATGATGAAGGGGAATTGATTTTACAGGGGCAACCGATTTAGGGCTCTGAAATCGTGGCTCTGCGCGGTGAAGAGGAGATGTTCTGCGCACTCCTCTCCACCGCATACGACAGATGAGGCTGGTTGGGCAATTTCACTGAACTCCTCACTCCTTTTTTTCAATAGCAATAGATTTGGATGGAGCCCCTTGCCCTGAAAGGGCTAAATTCATCAGCCCAGGGCAATCCGACCCGTCAAAGCGGGGCGGAGCCGCCCTGGGTCCAACAATGCTCCCCTTCCTCGCAAGTTTAC
Organism: Terriglobia bacterium; assembly: GCA_049685715.1. Classification (GTDB taxonomy): domain Bacteria; phylum Acidobacteriota; class Terriglobia; order JAIQFV01; family JAIQFV01; genus JAIQFV01. The sequence continues at coordinate 4,673 of JBAVHJ010000087.1, forward strand.
TCTGAAGGAGTTAAACAAACCCTCCGGTCGCCGAGGCGATCTAGTCCCACACATATCGTTCGTCGTAAGGGACCTCATATCTCTTCAGGAACTTCCGAAATTCATCTTGAAAGGTCACCCGGCGGTGGTGGTAGGCTTGATCCAAGATATATCTCTTTACCTGTGCCACCTGAGACAGGCTGACCGAAAAAGCACCATAACCCTTCTGCCAATAGAATTTTGTATATATCCCGCCGTTCGTCTTGATCCATTTTGAAGAATTCTGTTTGGCCTCCTTGATTATTTCGGAGATGGCGTAGTTACGCGAGAGGGAGCAAAGAATGTGAGCATGATCGGCGACTCCGCCGACGAATAGGGATGGAGAATCGTATTCTTTGAAAACCGTGGCCAGATAAGCGTGCATTTGTGATCGAATGTCGTTGTCGGCGAGGAAGGCAAAACGATCCTTCGTGGAGAAGATGATGTGAACGAGGATTTTGGCGAGAGATCGAGACATGGGTTTCCTCCTTATTTGTGCGTTGTATTTAACCCTTTCGGGGTATGAACCACGGGGGGGGTTATGGGAGCCTGTATCTCCAGGGCATTGCCCTGGGCTGACGAATTTTGCCCTTACAGGGCAAGAACCCTGCGATCAACTTGGGTGTAACTGGGGGATATGCTTAAACGACGATTCCTGGAGAATAATACAACCGCTCCGCGTTTTGTGAGGCGGAATTCTATTTCCACAAACGGAGTTTCCAGAGCAATTCGTTTGCAACGGTGGTCTACAGCAGGAATCTTCCAAAATCGCCGCTTCGTGGAACTATTGTCAAATTTGGTCTCATATGGTGGCCGCCGTCGAAACATCCACGTGAATTTCCTTTCATAATGGTTTATACTTATTGCCCTCTTACACAGGAAGCTGGCAGGGAGTGAAGATCCCGCAGAAAGATCCCGGTGGATTTCTCCGAGAGAGCCGGGAGACTCTCTAAATTCCAAGGGAGCGATAAGTGCCATGGCAAAACCACAAAGATATCTGGCGCCCGAACCCGGCGGGGAAATCGCGAGCTTCATGGATCTGGCATCAAGACTCGTGGAGACAGGGCGAGGCTTTTATCAACGCGGCTGGGTCCTGGGGACCAGCGGTAACTTCAGTGCCGTTCTCAGTCGGAATCCTCCCCGATTGGCCATCACGTCGAGTGGCGTGGACAAAGGTGCCCTGAACGCGGAACACATCCTGGAAGTCGATCCGCATGGAAATGTCCTGCATGGCCGGGGGCAGCCATCCGCGGAGACTCATCTTCACTTGACGCTGGTGCGGTTGCGCGAGGCACGAGCGGTCCTGCATACCCATTCCCTCTGGAGCACCGTTCTCTCGGACCGGTTCGCAGAGGACGGCGGGGTAGGGATCGAAGGCTACGAAATGCTCAAGGGCCTGGAGGGGGTTCGTACCCACGCGCATCGCGAATGGCTGCCCATCGTCGAAAATTCTCAGAACATGCAGGAGTTGGCGTTTTCGCTGGAAGAACAGTTGATTCGGCATCCCACCTGCCACGGGTTTTTGATCCGCCGACACGGGCTATATAGCTGGGGACGCAGCCTCGAAGAGGCAAAGCGGCATGTCGAAATACTCGAGTTTTTGCTGGAAGCGGTCGGAAGGACGCGAGGGTTTTGACAGAAATCCAGAAGTTGCAGGGGATTCAAACTCTAAAATCGAGATCTGAAATTTGAGATCTGAGATTCAAGACGCGCACGAATCAGTTCATGTCATTCCACCGAACAACGGGGGCATCCTCATTGAGGTTTTGTCTTAAGGATAAATCGACTTATGGCGATTATTACCATTCCTGCTGAAAACCGGAAGTTGAGCGATCCCGACGCCGTCACTGAATACTTGGCCGGCGTCGGGATCGAGTATGAAGTCTGGACCCCTTCGCACTCCATTGCGCCGAACGCTCCCGCGGAAGAGATTCTCAGCGCTTATCAGGAGGAAATCAGGAAACTGAAGGCGCGCGGCCGTTACGTCACGGCCGATGTCATTGATGTGAACCCCCGGACACCTGGTCTCGAGGCCATGATGGATAAATTCCGGCGGGAGCACTGGCACGACGAAGACGAAGTCCGTTTCGTCATCCACGGTCGAGGGCTCTTTAATATCCGGCCGCGTATAGGGCCGGTAGTGGCGATCGAGGTTCAAGCGGGTGATTTGATCCGTGTTCCTCGGGGGACCTGGCATTGGTTCAACCTCTGTTCAAACCGTGAAATCCGTGCCATTCGGCTTTTCCAGGATCCGGCCGGATGGACGCCCCAATATACCGGGAGCAGCGAAGAGCAGCGGTATCAGCCCGTGTGCCTGGGATCCTCGTATCTTCCCTTGCGGGCAACCGCCACTCCATGACTGCGGGCCTGTCTCGACAAGGTTCGTCCAAGGGCATTCTGCTGGACATCGAAGGGACGACCACACCCATCGATTTTGTTTACCAGGTCCTTTTTCCCCACGCGCGCCAACATGCAAAAAGTTTTCTTGCCGCTCATTGTTCATCGGAAGAGGTCCAATCCGATATCGCACTCTTGATCGAGGAAAATGTAGAAGACCGGCGACGAGGGCTTCACCCTCCGGACCTTCACGGCCACGGCGCTTCGAAGGAAGCTGACCTGGAATCCGTTCTCGGTTACTTTTTCTGGCTGATGGACCAGGACCGCAAATCAACCGGATTGAAGTCGCTTCAGGGGAAAATCTGGGAGGAAGGCTATCGGAAGGGCGCCTTGCAAAGCCGGGTATTTCCGGATGTCCCTCCCGCGCTGGCCGCTTGGCATTCACAGACGAAAGACATTCGCATCTTCTCTTCCGGCAGTGTTCTGGCACAAAAGCTGTTGTTCGCGCATACCGAATCGGGGGATTTGACGAAGTTCATTAGAGGCTATTTCGACACGACCATCGGAGCCAAGACAGACCTGCAAAGTTATCAGCGCATCGCGCTGGAGTTTGAATGTCCGGCCCCGGCCATCTTTTTCATTTCAGACGCCAGCGGAGAACTTGATGCGGCGAGGGCGGCAGGGATGCAGACCGCACTCTGTGTGCGCCCGGGAAACCGACCTCAGTCGGTAAAGTCGAAACATCCAGTTATTCGGAGCTTGCAAGAATTGAACCTCTAGAATCCCCAGACCCTCAAAGCGTGCGGCTCACGTCTTGCCTGCCGTCATTCCCAGCCCCAGCGGGGCGCCCATGTCGCCCAAAAAACGATGAAAAGGCCTCAAGCTCCCGCGACGGCGAGGTCATATCCCCGTCGAAACGCCTGCAGGTTCAACTCTGCAAAGCGTGCCGGGACCGAAGACTGGATCGCCTGTTCCATGGCATCACGGCTCACCACATCGGTCTTCCCGGCAAAGAAGCCCAGCATAATGATATTCGCCACGACCTTCTTCCCCATCTCTTCAGCCAGACGCATGGCCGGGACCGCAAAAAGTTTTTCGCGAGGCGAATCCGGTTGGACCAGGTCCTCGTCAATCAAGACGGTACACCCGGGATCGATATCCTTCGCGAAGGTCGTGAAGGCTTCCTGCGACATGGCCACCACCACGTTTGGGGCGCTGACCTCGGGATCGTTGATCTCCTCTTCCGAGATCACGACCTGGGCGGAGCAGGCGCCTCCGCGTGATTCCGGCCCATAAGCCTGCGTCATCGTGGCATTCTTCTTGTCGAAAATCGCTGCCGCCTTGCCGATGATATATCCCGAGAGGATGATGCCCTGGCCGCCAAATCCTGAAACTCGAACTTCTGTCCGTGCCATAAGTCAAATCTCCATTCGACGATTTTTTTTATTCCGCCTCGACGATCCGGCTTTCCTCCAGGCCGAGGTCGCCCCACATTTCCGAGAGCCGGTCCTGGAAGGAGGGACGTTCGTTGTCCACGAATTTCCCGACCTTGAGCTTCCCGCCCATCTCGATATCCACATCCCGCGGGTCGGCGCCCGCGACCGTGAGTGAATTGGCTTTGAAGTACTTCATCATGTCGAGCCCGGTGGGAAATCCGTTGCGGCTGCCGAATACCGTCGGACACGGCGAAATGATTTCGATGAAAGTGAAACCGCGCTTCGCGAAGGCTTCTTGCACGCTGCGTTTAATCTGCCGGACATGAAAGGTGGTCCAGCGCGCCACGTAAACGGCGCCTGCGGCGGCCGCCAGAAAGCAGAGGTTGAACGGCGGCTCATAATTCCCGTATGGTGAGGTCGACGTCTTGGAATGGGTCGGGGTCGTGCAGCCCACCTGGCCGCCGGTCATGCCGTAAATGAAGTTATTCACGCAGATGACCTTTAAATCCATATTACGCCGCGCGGCGTGGATGAAGTGATTTCCCCCGATGGCAAACAGGTCTCCGTCGCCGCTGAAGACAAACACCTTCAACTTGGGATTGGCCAACTTCAATCCCGTGGCAAAAGGGATGGAGCGTCCATGCGTCGTGTGGAACGAATCGAGTTTCAAATAGCCCGCGACGCGCGCGGTACAGCCGATGCCGGAGACCACGGCAAACTCCTCCTGAGGGACGTCCATCTCGGCCAAGGCCTCGATGGTGGAGCGCAGGGCCGTCCCAATGCCGCAACCGGGACACCAAATGTGGGGCAACCGGTCCATTCTCAAGAACCGTTCAATCATGGTTTCATTATCAATCACCGCATCTTCTATGAGAGCGCCCATAATCTATTCTCCATTCTTTAATCGTCAAATCTTTTGTCAGGCGGGAGGGATCAGCGAAGCACCAGCGTTTCCTCTACCAATCCGCTGCCCGATTTTGCCCTGATGGCCTCCTCGATCACTCGAAGAACCTTTTCAGGATGATGGATGGCCCCACCCGCATGGGTCACCGCGATCGTCCGCGCCCGACCCCCGGCACTGCGCTCGACCTCCCGCGCGATCTGGCCAAAATTGATCTCCGGAACGACAAAGGCGGACACCTGGCGTGCCAGCTCGCGGATCCGTTTCTCCGGGAATGGCCAGACCGTAATCAGCCGGAGAAACCCGACACGGTAACCCTTGGCCCGCGCCAAAGCCACCGCACTCTTGGCGGTCCTCGCCGAAATTCCGTAGGAAACCACGATCACGTCCGCGTCGGCGACATGCTCTTCCTGGGTCTTGATAATCCGATCCGTATTGAGCCGGATCTTATCCACAAGGCGGCGAACCAGTCGATCTTGAGCTTCCGCGGTCACCACAGGATATCCTTTCTCATTGTGAGTCAGGCCCGTCACATGGACAAAATAACCTTCTCCCGCCGTACACATCTCCGGGACGAGGTCCTCTTTCGGTTGAAAGGCCTTGAACTGATCCGGCGGCACGGTGGGTTTGCGCCGGGGAACGAGGTGAATATCTTCCGGCTTCGGAATGACCACCTTTTCCGTCATGTGGCCGACCACTTCATCGCTCATCACGAGCACCGGAATGCGGAAGGATTCCGACAGATTGAAAGCTTCAATGGTGAGATCGAAACATTCTTGCGGGGATTGGGGCGCCAGTGCAATGACCTCATAGTCACCATGGGATCCCCAGCGGGCCTGCATCATATCCGCTTGGCCCACTAAAGTCGGCAGGCCCGTGGAAGGGCCTCCCCGCTGCACGTTGGCCAGGACGCATGGGGTTTCCGTCATGATTCCCAGCCCAAAGTTTTCCATCATCAGGCTGAAGCCCGGACCCGAGGTCGAAGTCATTGATTTCGCCCCGCCCCAGGCGGCTCCCAAAATGGCATTCATGGAGGCGATTTCATCCTCCATCTGGATGAATACGCCCCCCACCTCAGGAAGACGCTTTGACATCCGTTCGGCAATCTCGGTCGCCGGAGTGATGGGGTAACCTGCAAAGAAACGGCAACCCGCCGCCAAGCTCCCCTCCGCACAGGCCCAGTCCCCATTCACAAAATGTTCACCGGTCAGGACAGCCCTCTGATCACTCATGGCGCACCTCCTTCGTGCCCGCCGTCACTTTAGGTTTCACTCTCTTTTTCTCACTGCCCGCCGGTGTATAAATCGCGAATTCGGGGCAATAATATTCACAGAGCTTGCAGTTACTGCAAGACATCGCCTCCTTGACGACAGGCGTGTGATAACCCTTCTTGTTAAAATCCTTGGAGATGGCCAGCACATGCTTCGGGCAAAACTCAATACAGAACGAACACCCCTTGCAGAGATCCTTCACAATGGCCAGCTTGCCCTCCAGAATTTCTATTTCAGCATCCGGAGAAAGTTTAGAATAAGGGATCATTAGAATTTTCCTCTCAGTTTCTTCAAGTCGAACAATGGCCTCGGCCGCTCCAGTGATTCAAGATTGTTGGCTGTTCCACAATGAGGGCCGTCACCAGGTTCAACCTGCGTTTCAAATGGACCGATGGTCCCCGTTTGGCGGGGCGGATGATGGTTGGTTGAGTAATTTATACCGGAAAGGTCTTATTTCTCTGCAGGAGGACAATCCGCTCGATACCAGGATAATCAATATCGATTGTCAGGAAGTACCTTTGAAGGCCGAAAATTAAGAGATAAGCTGGCTTTTTGAATCAGCGGACCCCAAATTCAGATGAAATTTAGATCCTTTTGCCTCCCCTTCACCCCACGTGCGTCCGTCAGGTCGCGGGCGCACATCGTTCGTAACATTACAATGCTATCATGGGGTTTATGAGATAATGCAAGAGAAAAATTCACCAAGAAACCATCTCATGAGTAATTTACATCAGAGTCATTCCGCTGGTGAATTCACAAACTTGAGTGATGAAAGGGAATCTCTATGGCACGAAAGGTCATTCATGAAGCTCAAAGCCCCATCCAGGTAGGGGAACACTGGATCTGCCGTTGTGGACTTTCCAAAAATTGGCAGGGTTCTGATCCTCAACCGTGGTGTGATGGTTCGCATAAAAGAACCCGGGATGAGGAAGCAGGAAAAATCTACGAATACAAAGAGGATGGCACGAGAGTGGAGATAAGTTCATAGTTCCTGCCCCTCAGTTAGAGACCCCCAGGTGGAGGCCCTGATCAAGGGGAGAGTGTTGCCTCCGGGGTTGACATGGAGAAGACCCCCTTGGCAAGAGTGAAACCACGAGGCATCCTCACGTCAATTTCTTCACTTCGTCAACAGGACCATTCCGGCACTCGCTGTCGCCCATATATCAAGTAGAGACGTCCCGCCGGGACGTCTCTAGGGTGTCCATGGTGGAGGAAAGAGTGAAAACCCATCGCACAGCGGTTGAGTTTGTGAGAAAATTAATTTAACTCTCGAACAGAGGACCGCTCGGGAGATTTCCCAGGATGACTTCATAAGCGAGGAGAGGTGTCTCATGTTGCAATCTTTCAAGGACAGCATGTTGGATCTGATTACCAAGACGTCCAGTGACCTTCCCGCCGACGTTCGAGCGGCGGTGGCACGGGCGATGGCAGAGGAACTCCAGGGAAGCCAGTCGTCCCAGGCCCTGGACGTAATCGGGACGAACATTGACATGGCGACGTCCTGCGAAGGACCTATTTGCCAGGACACGGGCTGGCCGACGTTTGAAATTCGCACTCCCGTCGGGGCCAATCAAATGGAGATGAAAAAGGACATTGCCGCCGCGCTCGAGGAGGCGACCCGCCGGGGGAAACTGCGACCCAACTCCGTGGATTCAATCACCGGCAAGAACTCGGGGAACAACCTCGGACCCGGGACTCCCACCCTTCATTTTGAGCAGTGGGAGAATGAGGGTGAGATCGAAGTTAAGCTGCTGCTGAAAGGCGGCGGATGCGAAAACAAGAACATCCAATATTCCGTCCCCTGCGACCTGCCCCATCTCGGCCGCGCGGATCGAACCCTCGAAGGGGTTCGTAAGTGCCTCCTTCATGCCGTCTGGCAGGCCCAGGGACAGGGTTGCAGCGCCGGTGCGCTCGGCGTTTGCGTGGGGGGGGATCGGACCCAGGGATATACGCTTGCGAAGCAGCAACTGTTCCGGACGCTCGACGATACCAACCCCAACCCGGAGCTGGCGAAGCTGGAAGATTACATCTTGAAGGCCTCCAATCTTTTGGGCATCGGCACGATGGGATTTGGGGGCAACACCACGTTAATTGGTTGCAAAATCGCCGCAGCGAATCGTCTGCCCGCCTGTTTCTTTGTCACCGTGGCCTATGATTGCTGGGCATTTCGCCGTCTCGGGGTCGTGCTGGACGCCCAGACAGGCGCCATCAAAAAGTGGCTGTATCGCGATGCCACCCAGCCGCCTCGAACCATGTCGGTCGGAGGGGGATTCCAGAGCACAGGCAAGGAGGTACGACTCGAGGCGCCCCTCGACGAGGAGATGGTTCGATCACTTCAGGTGGGCGACGTGGTGATGATCAGCGGCGAGATGTTCACCGGCCGCGATGCGGTTCACTCCTACCTCATGAAGCACGAGCCGCCGGCCAGTTTGCAGGGACACATCATTTACCACTGCGGACCGGTCATGCTCAAAAGCAACGGAAGTTGGAAGGTCGTCGCCGCCGGCCCCACCACTTCCATCCGCGAGGAACCCTACCAGGCCGAGATTATCAAACGCTACGGGGTCCGTGCCGTCATCGGCAAAGGCGGCATGGGAGCGAAGACCCTGGCGGGGATGAAAGAAGCCGGGGCCGTCTATCTGAACGCGATCGGCGGCGCAGCACAATATTATGCCCGCTGCGTGGATGAAGTCCTGGGAGTCGATCTTCTGGATTTCGGAATTCCAGAGGCCATGTGGCATCTGCGCGTCCACGATTTTCCTGCCATCGTGACGATGGATGCGCACGGTCATTCCCTGCATGCCGACGTGGAGAAGGCGTCTGCTTCGGTCCTGGAAGAATTCGCTGTCCCGGTGTTTTGAGTTATTGTCGGGTCGCAGGGGCGTCCTTCGCGGCAGACCGGGCGCCCTTGGCCGTAAACGATCGTGTGGGAGCGCACAGCGGCGCGCGCGATGCGCCCTGAGGGAAAGTTGCCGCTGAGAGGGGCTTTCCAACGCCTTTCTTGACGGATGGCATCGAACGGGGTAACTTTTAAGTATCTCAACTTCTAGGAGACGAGATTATGAAGGCAAACAGAAGATGGATGATCGTGCTCGGCCTGGTGGTTACAGCCTGGACGGCTTCAATGGTTTTGGCTTTGGACGTCGTTAACTACAAGAGCCTGGCGGGCGTGGTGTGGCACCAGCAGGATCTCTACGTGACAATCAACAGCTTTACGGACGAGTGGAAAAATGTTGTCGGCAAGAACTGGTTTATGACGATGACCGTGCAAAACCGGGGGGACGACCCGGCGACGTTCGATGCCAGCAAGATCGAGATCAACGACGGCAAAGGCACGCGGTTTTTTGCGCGCCCCATTACCGGCATGCCGCAGAGCGAACTCAAACAGACCCTTCCACCGGGTGGAACGGCACAATTCAAAGTGATGTTTGACGGCCACATCTATTTTGACCGGCGCCTCCCCGCCCACCTGAAATATACTCTCGATACCAAGGTTGATATCATCAAATGAAGCATTCCCGATACGGATCCATCTGGAACCTCGTTCTTAAACACGGAGAAGGGAAAGCAGGATTCATTAAGTTACAAAGGGTCGCAAGAGCGAAAACAAGAACCTCCCCGTTGGAGATGCCCTGTGAATCTTGCGCACCCTTGCGGTTTGTCTCTTGGTTCCTGCCGTGGACGCTCCTGATTCCCGCTCTTTTCCTGGCGCAGGAATTACCCAAGCCGTGCCGCTCCCAGCCGGATATTGACCGGGCAATCGCCCTGATCAAGCAGGATAAACTCGACGACGGGGCGAGGATTCTGAGAGGGGCGGTGGACAACGATCCCCAGTGCGCCCAGGCCCATCTCCAGTACGGGAATTCCCTATACAAACGCGGCCGTGTGGGCGACGCGCTGCTTGAATTCCAACAGGCCGTAAAACTGGAGCCCAGGTTGGAGGAGGCGAACCATCGCCTCGGCAATGCTTATGCTCGCCTGAACCGGTATGATGATGCCGTCAAAGCCTTCAAGGCTGCGCTCGTCCTGAATCCGAACGCTGCCGATGTCGAGGTGGATCTGGGGAACGTTTACGCTGTTCGGGGGATCGCGGCGGAGGGCAAGACCCACTACCTGGCGGCATTAAAGATTAACCCCAATCTGGCTGCGGCGCACAATAACCTGGGACTGCTGCTTAAAGATGAGAAGAACTATGAGGAAGCCATCAGGGAATTCCAGAAGGCGGCCTCCATTGATCCTGCCTATGCGGATCCGCATGAAGGCTTGGGCGACGTTTATGTCCTTCAGAAGAGCTACAATGATGCGGTTCATGAATTCGAGCTGTACCTCAAGCTTTCCCCCAATGCGGATGATGCCAACGCGGTCCGAAGAGCCATCACGGCCGCCAAATCCATGGCAGCCAAACCTCAAAGCAAGTCTCCTTAGGCCCCGTGGCCGTGGCTTTTTACCAACAAAAAACCCGAGGGCGAAATCCCTCGGGTGGAAAATATTTGGAGATGGGGGCGATTTACTGCTCGGGGGTTGGAGTCTGAGCGCCCAGTCTTTCAACCTTATCGGCTTGAAGACCTTTCGGACCCTCCGTCACTTCAAACCTCACCAGTTCGCCTTCAGCCAGGGTGCGGTAGCCTTCAGCGAGGATGGCCGTATGGTGCACGAACACATCGCTACCCGACTCCCGCTCGATAAACCCGTACCCCTTGCTGTTATTGAACCATTTCACCTTACCAGTTTCTTTTGCCATTGAGAGAATGCTCCTTCGTTGCTGCTAGGTTTTAGAAGAACTCCGACTAGCAAGATCGGAGCTCTTTGCAATCCCGTTTTGTGCTGCCTTGTTGTCTGCGTGGCTGAACGACCCTGGTCTACCCGGCTTGATCCCCTGACTCAAAATGAAAAAGGCCGCTGAGTTTATTTTTACTAGTTCAGCGGCCTTTATTTCATATTGAATCAATCCTGAGCCAACAAAAACACAAAACAACTGCCCAAAAAAAATACTTGAAGCATATACCCATGTCAACAAAAAAATTCAATAAAAACGCCTGATTCCATCAAATCTCACGTCACCGTCCGATTTATCGAGGAGGCGGCCTCGACAAGAAATCTAAGATTCCAGAGGGGAGAGGCCGATTTAGGCAAGCCGTGTTACCTCTCCTAACCCGGTCGGTGCGGGAGACGTCCTGACCTTCGCTTGTTGTAGTGAGGGGCAATCCTGGTGACCCGAGGACGAATGGTTTAGGCCTGGGGGGCGGAGGAGACGTTCGGAAATCCGGTTCAGGCAGGATTCCGGAGACAGACGAACTGAAGCGGGTGGAAGGCGGCTTGGAGGGACGCGTTTATCATCAAAGCAAAATGGCCCGGAGTGAGAAACTCAAACCGGGCCATTCAAGATTACTCCTGGCAGCGTCCTACCTTCCCGCACGGTTTCCCGTGAAGTATTATCGGCGCTGTGGGGCTTAACTACCGAGTTCGGGATGGGATCGGGTGGTACCCCCACGCTATGGCCGCCAGGAAGCTTCTGAGTCGGGGATCGCGGTTTCAACGAACCTGAATCCGGATC
>JBAVHJ010000088.1:0-2200 GCA_049685715.1 Terriglobia bacterium
GTTCAACGGACTGATTCACCTTGCGGTGGGCCAAGGCGTTCAAGGCTTTGTGACCAGCTTCGCGTCGGGATACGCTATCGCGGTGATTCCCGCAGTGACTGGGAATGCCTGGGGGAGCACAGTCGTCCAAACCCTGACTAACGCTGTCGGGAAGCTCTGAGTTAAGTTGAGTATTCCATCGCGTGACAATGCCAAGTACAGGATGGAATGGGTTGGTTAGCGCAGACAACGTTCGCCATAGCGGGCGATGCCCGTGATGCCTGATCGGATGAGAACGAAGCTTCGTTCATTGATCAGCGAAATCCACTAGAGAGACTTGGATTGTAAGAAAGGATTCGCAAACAAGCCATAACTGCGTCCTCCCCCATCCTCCCAACGGACTGTCGAATGCCGCGACCCGACCTTTCACCCTTCATCTAATCTTAATCAAATCTTAATCGAGTAAACGTTGTGATCCTCCGCAATCCTGTCATGCTAAGATAGGGCTTTGAAATTCGCTCCTTCTTTCCGTAAACCGGTGGAATGAGCCTCCTACTTACTGTCATCAAGGAGCCCATGTTATGAAAGCTGCTCGACAAGTTGTGCTCTATCTGCTTTCTTTCCTTCTTCTCTCGTCGCTTGCTCTCGCGCAGCAGATCTCGCTCACCATACTTCACACCAACGATACGCACGGGCATTTGTTGCCTTTCAGCTATCCCTCCATTGTCCCTGCCGGGTCGGAACTCGCCGGGCTCAAGATTCGAAGGGACATCGGCGGGATTGCCCGCAGATCCACGCTGGTCAAGCGCCTGCGCACGGAACTTGAGACCCACGGCACTGCGGTGTGGCTCATGGACGCGGGAGATTTTTCCGACGGCACCCCCTTTTCGACTGAATACCATGGCGAGGCGGACATCGCGGCTATGAACGCCATGGGATACAACTTTTCCACTCTCGGCAACCATGAGTTTAACAACCCGCTTGCGGTGCTTAAGAAACTCATATCGGAGTTCCGCTACCCCGTGCTCTGCGCCAACGCGATTGAAAACTCCACCGGCAAGCCCTTGGCTCAAACCTCCGTGATGCGGGAAGTGGGCGGGCTCAAGATCGGAATTTTCGGTATCTTGACCCACGAGGCGGCTACATATCCCGCCAGTAAGGATGGGGTCACCGTCGCGGGAGAAATCGAAACGGCCCGGAGCATGGTGACCGCCCTCCGCCCTGGTGCTGATATCGTCATCGCCCTCTCGCACGCCGGTGATGAGATGGATGAGAAGATCGCTGCTGCCGTCCCAGGACTCGATGTGATTGTCGGTGGACATTCGCACTCTCGCCTCCCGACCGGCCAGTTTGTATGGCGCTCTGATGAGCTCAAACCCAAGGAGGTGAACGGAACCATTATCGTGCAGGCACACCAGTGGGGCGGCGAACTCGGCCGGCTCGATCTGCTCTTCACCAAGGACGAGCAGGGCGCCTGGCATGTTGATCGCTATCGTGAGCGCCTGATCCCGGTCATCCCGGACATTCCCGAAGATACGGCGGTCGCTGCCGTCGTGGATCGCTACTGGAAACCAATTGCAGCCCGTTACGGGGAGATCATCGGGAAGGCTGCAGATGACTTCAGTGAGCGAGGCGACGACCTGACCCCTTATAATCTCGTGGCCGATTCGATCCGGGAGGCCATGGGCACCGATATCGAGTTCGAAAATATGGGTGGCGTGCGAGCACCGCTGGTTCAGGGCAACATCACACTGGCCGACATCATCGATATGGACCCGTTCGACAACAAGGTCGTGACCTTCAAGGTGACCGGGAAACAACTCAAGGAAATTCTCATGAGATCCCGGCCGGCGGTCTCGGGGCTTCGATATCGTTTGGAGAACAGAGAGCTTCGAGAGCTCACGGTCGGCGGAAAACCGGTGGAAGACGATCGCACCTACACCGGGGCAACCAACTCCTATTTTGCCGGCTATGCCTTGAAAGGGATCGAAGTGACAAACACCGGTAAGGCCCGCCGGGATGTCCTGGTCGAACAAATCCGCAAGAAAGTGACCGTGACCCCCGCCTATGACGGCCGCCGCTTCGTCATCGGTAATCGATCCTCGGAAAGTACGACACCATAACCCCACTCTGGTTAAGCAACCGGGAAGAAGCCATAACCACTAACAACTCCGGATCACCGGTATTGACCCCATGACCACGACGCTGGATCGTCCTGTTC
>JBAVHJ010000089.1:0-18613 GCA_049685715.1 Terriglobia bacterium
AGCTTGTACGGCGATGCTCTCCACAGTGACGCGGTATGGAAATTGCGGCGGGGGGAACCTCGCGTTACGCTCAAATTTCCCATCTGCCTGATTGGCAAAGACAAGGCCGATATGCCTTTTGTGGAAGACACAGTCACGGAGAACGTCAGCCGTCACGGGGCTTGTGTGGAAACCATCCACGAAATGGAAGTGGGGATGATGATCCAGGTCTCTGCTTTTGATCAGAGGTTTCTAGCTCAGGCTCGCGTCGCCATGATCTGGTCCCGCAAGTCACAATCCGGAAAGTACCGCGTGGGCGTACGCTTCGTTGATGCACACGAAAACTGGATTGTTCATTAAGGCGTCTCCAGTTCCTCCCGTTAAACACTCTCCTTAGGGGTCGAATCCCTGATTCGACCCCGCTATTCAATCCAAATTCCGAAGTTCAAGACCCATGGTTCTTTTCTAACCCCGACGAGCCGAAACCAAACAGGGCGAATGTACATAAGTTGGACGTTTTTCAGAGAGGCCTGAGGCCAGCATCATTAAAGGGCCGAGAGCACCTCTTGAAAGATTTTTTGCCAGTAAAAGCGCAAATCTCATTGATGAGTCACTAATGGGACCCGGGCTTGCAGTCCGGGGTAAGTGTTTCCGTAGACGCGTCGCCCTCACTCTCCCGCTCACTGGAAGGGAGTGTGGCGGACCCCACCGCACCCCGACATACAGGGGATCCGGCCTGGCGAGCGGGCGTTAATGGTGCTGCAGGCCGGCTCGCAATTCCCGCGTCAGCAGATCCACCGTTGATTGTGTTCCTCCCAAAAGCTTCAATTTCCACTCCCCCTCAGTTTCGAACCGCCGATCGCCAATGGTCATGGCCCAGGGCGCGATCGCTTCGCGGATCTTCAAAGCGTCGGTCACCTCCCCTCGGTGGGAGCGAATGATCTGTAGAACATCGGGAACGATGCGAATGAACGCTCGCAGGGCGGTGCTGGATTTGATGGAGTACTTGCGTCCGTACCAGGCCGACTCGAAGGTCCGGGCAACCTGTTTGAAGTAGCTCACAAAAAACCTCCGGGAGTCGTCGCGAAATTGCTTTGCCGCCGACTCGGAGGCTGCCGCCATGTTGGTGAAGATAGCCTTGATTTCATCTGCGAGCGCGGCTTGCGATACCTTTCCCGGTCCCACCCCCAGCACCTTGATTTGACCGGTGAGAGGGGAGTCCTTGTCCTCATTCAAAGCCCGGATCGTGTCGTGCGCTGCCGCCAGCCATTCGTCCTTGTAGAGACGCCGGCCGGCCAACGAAATGATGTGGGAGGGGTTCAGTCGGGTGTGCTTGGCGTTAATGGTGACAAACATTTCCACGGCATGGTCCGGTGGAAGGAAATCAAAAATGACAGTGGGGACGTAGAAGTCCTTCAGACTTCTACCGCCACTCGACATCGCCGGATCGGTCTGCATCTGGTGCAAGGCTAGAAGGCGATGTTGACCATCCAGGACGCGGAGCACCCCGGGCTCCGTCGGAATGCTCAAATTTCCATAAAATTTGTCGCGGCCACTCTGCTGAAAATCCAGCCGATGGTCCGCGACCAGCAGGACCGAGCCAGGAATGGAAGGAAGGGTATTCAGCTCTGCACAGAGATGATAGTACTCAGCCAATTCAGCGATTTTCTTGCTGATGATGGGACGTTGATAGGCCTCCGCAGAGGAGCGAATTACATTTTCAAGCAGCTCCCAGTTTATTTTCGCTTTGCCGCTGACGGACTTGGCAGGCCGACGGGACATCTTCGTGCGGGCATCATATGTCAGCACTTCAAAGGCAACCAGTTTCCCCACCGCTTCAGCCGAGAGTGCCGCCTGGTAGAACTGAACTCCAAACTGTTGAATGCGTATGGCGGGAACGTCAACCATTGGAGCCTCCTTTTGGAGAATCCGTGATCTTGGCATGGGACAGAAGACGGTCATGCAGGGGACGAACACACTGCGGGACACCCGGCGGCCACTCTCTATCCCTTGGAATCACTTAGGGTGACATGCACTTTGGTACAGACGTCAAACATCATCCCTTAACGTCCAGACTCTTTTCAAGAAAAAAGTCGAAGCCTAGTTGGCTCAGAATTTGCAGCTTGCTTCAGCAGTTTTTATTATGCGAGAATACCAGTTAATAGGTCGTTCTGCTCGAAAGTTTGGCACGTCCAAGTCCCAATTGACCAGCTTTCCCTGGGGGCTTAGAATAACTCAGAGTCAAGGCACGACAATCCGAATTGCTCCAGGCTTGAAGGCAATTTTTGCGCGGGGGAATCATCCATGCACGGTCGTCCTACTCGTATAATGGCCGGAATCGTATTGTATCTGCTTTTCTTGGCTCCATCGACCCATTTCAGTCAGGTCATCGCCGGCTCACCCGAAGATAAGGCCTACCAGGCGATTGCTCGTGAATCGGATGTGAAGAAACGTATCGAATTGCTCGATGCCTTCTTAAAGAACTTTTCTAAGAGTTCGGACTTAGCACAGATTTACGAATTCTATGCCAACTCATACCGTGAGCTCGGCGATGCCAATAAGGAAATCGAATACTCGGAAAAGTCCCTTGCTCTCCGTCCCGATTCCCAATTGATGCTGTTGTTGGGCCGTGTCCTGGCAGTCAAGGGGGAAGACCTGCCGAAGGCGATTCAAACTATCAAAGACGCTTCTGCCCTGGCCATAAAGAATAAGGACAATCCGCCGACTGGAGTCTCGCCCAAGGAATGGACGCAGTCGCAAGAGGCGGTCATCTCAACTGCCAGGCAGCTGCTCGATTACGCGACTGATCGTTACAAACAGCTATTCTTCGGCAAGCTGTCGTCCGAGACCGATCCCAATAAAGTCGTCATGCTCCTCGATGAGTATGCAAAGACCGTCGACGACCCGGAGACCCGTCCTCTCATTTATGAACAGTACGTTCGAAGTTATTTGCGCCTGGAGAACCGGGCCAAGGTTCTGGAGTATGGTGAGAAGGCGCTCGCGCTCAATCCGGACAACATTGAGATCATCGCCCTGACGGCCAGTGCCTATCTGCTAAAGCCCATGGAAATCGAGGCGGCAATGACGCAGGTCCAGAAAGCGGTCACAATCGCCGATGCACTCGACTTGAAACCCAGACCCCCTGCGCTGACCGATGAACAGTGGGCAAAACAGAAGAACCAGTGGAAGAGCCTGGCGTATTCTACTCGGGGACTCGTGGAACTGCAGAAGGACGAGTCGATCGAGGCGGCCGTAGCGGACTTGGAAAAGGCCCGGGACTTCTCGCCGGCCAATCCTCTGGTGGAATATCGGCTGGGCATCGCCTATTGGAAGTCAAAGAAAATTGATGAGGCCATCGCCGCCTTGGCGAGGAGCGCCGCAGTACCCAGTGAGATTCAGACCCAGGCGAGCCAGTTGCTGGAGGCCTATTACAAGGCCCGCCATAATGGTTCCACAGAGGGTCTGAAAGAACTGATTGAAAAATCCCGGGATACCTCGGTAAAGCCCAACGGGATCTAATCCGCCCCTCCAGATTTGGAGCGCCAAGTCGTCTGACGAAGGTTGCCCATCCCCTGCTCCTCGCCCTTCCACCTCGATTTCGCCCCTAGTCAAATATTTCGTCATCCACCCTGTTGCGAAAAGTTTAGCCGTTTCCCCAACATGTTTGGATTACCTCTCCCCCATCGGACTCATCCGGCCTTCTTGAACGGGTACCCCATGTTTGCGGCCGCCCCCTGGTATACGCGATAGCACCCTAAGATGTGGCAAGTTTGCCCAGTGGCGCGATTTATCTTGACTTTATCCAGCTGAAATTAAAAAATGATGCTGTTCAATGATAAGCGAAATCAGAAGCGAGTTCGGAGTAAGGTTCAAAAGGCAGTTCCGGGCGCCCTCTCTCTGGGTTGGGGCTTTGAATTGAAATTTCTTGAAATTTTCTGGTGAGACAAGATTTTGGCCTGTCAAGTGACGGCATTAATGACGGAGTTTGCCGCCGGTGGCACAGGGAGGCTTGAAAGTTGCCGCAAAACCTTCCAACCGCCGGAACTGGAAGAGTCATCCCGGATGGCTTGAATTCTCGATGATTTGCGGGCTCGCAGGGCTGACAATTTGTTAGCCGAAACGGAAGTCTTCAGTTCTTGGGTTGCAATTCTGTACCAATTCATAGGGTATCGATGAGGGTCATCCTGCCCGCAACGGGCCATTGCAACCCCAACCCGACTGTGGAGGTAAATGTCATGAACTCTTCAAAACCTGGATCATTCATCAGTGATTATTTTCGTTGCAGGACTGGTTTCTCGCATCGGTTTGTTCCAGGATCTACTCTGGGACTCATTTTGGCATTTGTGGTCCTCGCTTACGCCTCGACTGGATTGGCGGCGACCCAGGCGGGCGATCAATCATTTTTCACCGTGAAGCGCTGCGCCGATGGGGCGGGAATGCAGACCTTCATCTTCCTGGCCAACAGCAATGACGTCCCCGTTCAATACACCATCGAGGGTTACACCTCTAACGACCAGCCCGCAAAGATTCTGCTGTCCGATCCAGCAGCCATGCCCTCCTCTCTCGTGACCGGAACCCTCACCCCTCATGCCACCGCTTCAATATCAACGTGGGGGCGGGGCTTGGACAGTCAGCCCGTCGAGGGATGGATTCGTGTTGAGGCAGATCATCCGATTGAGACCACTTCCTCAACGGAGGCCTCTGATGGAGGTGGTTCCGGCGGAGGCTCGGCGCATCATGTGGACGATTCGGGCCTGGCCCGCCCGTCAACGACCCGGGGGCCGACTGGACTGTTTCATGTCCAAAACGCCGATACTTTGAGACACAAGGAGTGGAATGTGGGGCTTCACGTGGACAACCTGGATCGCATGCCGGGGGATCTGGATATCACCAGCTACAATTTCAGCTTTGCATACGGGGTGACGAACCGGGTAGAGCTCTCGGCGATGGTCGAGGCGCAGAAAGGTGTCAAGGTGGGCCAACCCAATCTGCTGAGCACATTTCAACCGATCACGCAGGGCATTTTCCCAGGGACCGGGTTGCGGCGGTTGCAGTTGGCCACGCCCAATGGATTTATTCCTTGTGCCAATTGCCTTCCGGGTTTTTACAACGACATTCCACTGGTCAGCGGGGAACGCTTCCAACAGGACATGGGTGACATTTACCTTAACCTAAAACTCAACCTGCTCTCACAATCGCGGGGCGCGCCCATCGGGATTGCCATTACCCCGTTTTTGAAGATACCCAGCACCTTTAGTGCAGCCAAGCTGGATCGCGGCCGCGGCACCGGCAGTCTGGAGGGTGGGGCGGATCTGATTTTCAGCCGGGTGTGGGGGGATGTAGTGGGGACGCATTTCAATGCAGGCTTTTCAATCCCGGGCTCGCCCAAGCTGAATGATGTAAAAGTGGTCAGTCTCAGCAAGAAGTTGAATTTCAGTTTTGGACTCAATGTACCGAACACCTCCCGTGTGCAGGTCATTGGAGAAATTCTCAGCACGGTGTTCTTAGGAGGCTCGCCCAATACCACATTTGAGGAGCGGGATCCGGTGGACGGGTTGATCGGGTTGCGGGTGATCCCGGCTCGATGGATATCATTTGGCGGAGGCTATCGACGCAACCTGAACCAGTACAGCAGGAACGGAAGTGGCGACGGCAATGGTTATGTGGCGCAGGTACAGTTCCACTTCCTGCCGGAAAAGCCGGTCCCTCCGAACCATCCCCCCACAGTGAGTTGCTCGGCTTCCCCAACCAGCGTGCAGGCGGGAGAGACGGTGCGGTTGACCGCCACGGCGTCAGATCCTGATGGCGACCCCCTGACCTACCTCTGGAGTGCCGACCAGGGCAAACTGACGCAGGACAACGCCACCGCCTCTTGGGATTCCACCGGGCTCGCCGCGGGGAGCTACCCCATCTCGGTGCATGTGAGTGACGGGAAGGGAGGCACCGCCGACTGCAGCACCACGGTCACCGTCACCGCACCACCGCCGCCGGCCGTCAACCATCCGCCCGTGTGCAATGCCTCTGCGGACCGTACGACCTTGTTGTCAGGTGAGAGGACGCGGCTGCAGGCCAACGCGAGCGATCCGGATGGCGATCCGCTGACCTATCAATGGAGCGCCACGGCGGGACAGATCACCGGCACCGGCGACACGGTCAGTTTCGTGGCCGACGGCCCCGGCCCGGCTACAATCACCGTGATGGTCAACGACGGCAAGGGCGGCTCGACCCCCTGCACCGTGGCCATGACCGTTCAGTCGCCTCCACCACCCCCTGAAGCGCAGCATCTGCCGGACCTGCTGTTCAAACTGAACAGCGCGCGAGTGGATAATGCGGCCAAGGCACAGTTGGATGACTTTGCGCTGATGCTCCAGCACGATCCCAAGGCGCACGGGGTGTTGATTGGACATGCCGACAAGGGCGAACTCAACGCTCAGCGCCTCTCGAAACAGCGGGCTGAGAACGCAAAGGCGTACTTGGTGAAGGACAAGAAAATCGATGCGGCGCGGATTGAAGTCCGCGACGTCGGCACGACTCAGCCGGCCGACACGGGCAAAACCCAAGATGCACACAATAAGAATCGCCGCGTAGAAATGATCTTCGTTCCCGAGGGCGCAAGGTTTTAGAATAGTCAATTGTGCCGTCCAGCGCGGTGTTGGATAGACTACAGGAGCACTTCGAGGAGAAGCCTTTCTTCTGTAAAACACCTGGTCCCCAGATCCGTGGCCGGCCAGGGTAGCGGAGAGAGGGATGTTTGTTCAACGCGAAAGGCGGGATCGCCGAACGGGCAATCCCGCCTTTCGCGTTCCATCCAGTTTTCTCGGTCCGGGCGGCGCCCATCCTCGCGGCAACACCCATTGAATCGCTGGTCCACCCTCCCAGTTTAAGAAAAACAGATATGACTTAAACCTTCTTCATGACGCTTTGTCTAAGGTGAGTTGTACCGAGCCCCGGCTGATTTGAGGAATGGGCGGCCGGGCCGCGGATAGGGCAATGACGCGGTGGCTGAGCTTAGGAGCACCTCTTTCCTAAACCCTCGGAAATGTGGAACGATCATCACTCGAGTTGCCTCCTACCTCCTGCCCAATGCTGTCCCCCGGGGATAGCTGTAGTGAGGCCAAAAACCTTCCAGCAAAACATCGCTGGGAGGTTTTTTTTGTTGGTGGAGGTGTCAGAAGGACAGCTCTCAGTTGCCAGCAGTCGGAAGTCAGAAGCAGGAGGACAGGACACAGAAGCCAGAGGCCTGAAGCCAGAAGCCGGAAGTCAGAAGTTGGAAAAAGCGTTTAGATTTCCATCTTTGAACTTTGAACCTGGAACTTTGAACTAGTTGTTCAGACTTTGGACCTTGAACTTTGAACTTCAAACTTTGAACTAGGCATGACCCAACGACGGATCTTCGAAATGAAGGCCAGCATTCCAACCGAGAACACAAAGACAACCGAGCCGCCCAATTCGACGGCAAAAGGGGCTCCTCTCCAGCTCGCCAGCGTCCCCGCGACGAGGTTCCCCAGGGGGAAGAACCCGACCGCACAGAAAAAATACATGCTGATCACTCGGCCTCTCATCTCAACGGAAGCTGTGGATTGCAGCAGAGTCTTCGTCAAGGTTAATGCTCCAATCATCATGGCGCCTACAAGCGACAACAAGACCAGCGAGGTTCGGAAATTTCGACTGTGCGCAAACAGGACGATTGAAAGTCCGAACAGGGAGGTACAGACGAGAATCGTGATTCCTTTGTGCTTCAGGTCACCCAGAAAGGCGAGGGTCAGGGTCCCGATAACTGCGCCGATCCCGGCCGCCCCATAAAGGTAACCCAGCCCGCTCGCCCCTGCCCTCAGGAGGTCACGTGCAAAGATGGGAAGCATCGTCACGTAGGGCATCCCAAAAAACGATATCACGAGGATGATCGACAATAAGACCACAATGAGGGGCGTATGGCGCGCATAATGAATACCTTCCATCAGGTCCCTCCACACCGAATTCCTGCGGACACTTCCATTGAGGGGGAGGTGGATCAAGGTCAAGGCCGCAATGAGCGCCAGAAAGCTGGTGGCGTTGAGAAAGAAACAGGCTGCAACGCCGAAGGCAGCGAGTGTCAGACCTCCCAGAGTCGGCCCGATCACCCGTGAAAGGTTGAACTGCGCCGAATCGAGCGCAATCGCATTTAGAAGATCCTTCTCACCCACCAGGTCAGGCAAAGTCGCTTGGTAGGCCGGCCCATTAACGGAGTTCGCCAGTCCCGAAACAAACCCGAGCACGAGAATCTCACCCACAAGGATGGCGTGGGAGGCCGTCAGCAGCCCGAGGGTCAGTGCCGAGGCCATCATAATGGTCTGCGTCACAAAAAGCAGTTTGCGGCGATTGAACCGGTCGGCGAGTACGCCCCCCATGAGTGAGAAGATCAGGGAAGGCAGAGAACTCGCGAATCCCACTAGTCCAAGCCAGAATGCGGAGTTGGTCAGCTGAAGCACCAGCCATCCTTGCGCCACCGACTGCATCCACGTGCCGGTATTGGAAAGAAAACTGCCGATCCAAAAGGCGCGATAATTGGGTGCCTTCAACGCCTGAAAAGCCGAAGGCCGCACCTCCGCCATTTCAATGGCGACAGTGGACTCCACTGGGGCCGTGGCTTCGATCATCTGGGGGGTCTCAATTCCTCTTTTGGACATCGGAATGCTATCTTGAATCCACCCCGCTCATCCCTGGGAGACGGGATCACCGTCTGGCTGCCCCTCCCACTTCGGGTCAGGCGGAATTGCCAAGCTTCATTTCACGAATGCGGTTCAGTCATGCTCAGCTTGAGAATCGCACTATGACCTTCCCGAACTGCTTCCCGGACTCGAGGTACTCGTGTGCTTCCCGGATCGCTTCAATATCGAAAATGCGGTCCACCACACCCTTCAACTTACCGCGCTGGACCAGTTCGAGCACTTTGAAGAGGTCTCCACGATCCCCCATCGTCGAACCCAGGATCGACTGCTGCTTGAAAAATAGGAATCGCATGTCAAAGCTCACCTGGGGCCCGGTCGTGGCGCCACAAAAAACCAGCTTTCCGCCTTTCGCCAGCGAACGCATACTCTGCTCCCAGGTCGCCTCTCCCACATGATCCACCACGATGTCCGCCCCACGGCCCCCGGTCAGGGAACGGACCTCTTTCGTCACGTCTTGGTTACGGTAATCGATGACCGTATCTGCGTTGAGCAGTTGCCTGGCCTTAGTCACTTTATCTGCTCCACCCGCCGTGGTGAACACTCGGGCTCCGAAGAGCTTGGCGATCTGCACCGCGGCACTCCCGACCCCGCTCGACGCGCTCCATACCAACACGGTATGCCACGGTTGGACTCCCGCCTTGTTGACCAGCATTTCCCACGCGGTCAAGAAAACCAAGGGGATTGCCGCACCCTCCTCAAACGACAAATCCGGGGGCATCGAAAGAAGTCGCCGGCTCTCCACTGCCAAATTTTCCGCTTGAATTCCATCCCCGTGCTCCCCACAGATGGAATACTTCAGACAATAATTCTCCCGCCCCGAACAACATTCGCCGCATTTCCCACAGCCGTATCCCGGTGTCACCAGAACTCGATCCCCCACCTTGATCTCTTTGACCAATTCACCGACTTCCTTGACCACCCCCGAGGCATCACTTCCCAGGATCAGGGGGAGCGGGAGCCGAACCCCTGGCATTCCGTTCCGGACCCACAGATCCAGGTGGTTGAGGGAGGTCGCTTTCACCTCCAGAAGGACCTCGTTCGGCTTGATCTGAGGAATCGGGATATCATCGATCCGAAGCTCGTTCGAACCGCCATGCCGGTGAATGCGAATGGCTTTCATGGATAATGGACCTCCTTCAACTCGTTAGAAGTGACCGGTCTACTGAAACCCGGGGTGCCGCAGCTGAAAGAATTATGATGAGAACATCGCTTTAATGATTGATCTTACTCCCACCCATGGTCCAGGTTATCCACTCATGGATCGGCTCGAAGGGGAGTGGAGCCTTTTCAAGTTTCACGACTGGGGCATCGGTAATTGCTTTTTCCTTCAGGGCCTTCGACGCGGTGTCAAATTCGATTAGATTTCGTACCAGGGCCTGGGTTGAAGAGTCCAGATCAACCCCCAACTTATTTGCCACAAACTTTCCTTCTGAAAGTTTCCACCACAGAGCCCGAGAGTTGCTTTGGGTCATTTCAGCTTTCCTCCTTTTAAGAGTCACCGCGCGAATCAGAGTATAGAAACAAACTATCCATAATAAACCAGAAAGCACCTGGGGATGAACAATAAGGCTATCCGGGTGAATTTTTCCGACCGGGCTGCCCCTCGCTCCGTCCCGCTCTTGCCTGATTTCCTATCGTCTCGTCTAATGCATCACAATCTCCGAATCCCTGGCGGGTTTCCGCATGAAGAAGAGGAGCGGAAGCATGGCCAGCATCAGTACACCCAGCAACCAGAAATCATCCACAAATGCCTTCATCGTGGCATGTCTCTGGAGCAATCCATTCAACAGGCCCAGCGAATGTTGTTGAGCGGTTCCAGCATCGGACCCGGAACCCGTCATGAACTGTTGGATGCCCTGGATTCGAGACTGAAAGTTAGGATTG
Organism: Terriglobia bacterium; assembly: GCA_049685715.1. Lineage (GTDB taxonomy): Bacteria > Acidobacteriota > Terriglobia > JAIQFV01 > JAIQFV01 > JAIQFV01. Next base: position 10,572 of record JBAVHJ010000089.1, read on the forward strand.
AGCGTACTCATCTGTTCAGTTAGACGGGCCGAGTGTACCTGCTGGCGTCGCGACAGCACAGTTGCCACAGTCGCAATGCCGAAGCTGCCCCCGAGATTTCGCATCAGGTTGAACAATCCCGTGCCCTCATTCAGGGCCTCCTTGGGCATCGCGGCAAAGGCCGCGGTGTTCACAGGAATAAACAGGAAGGCGAGCCCCACTCCTTGGACGATGCGCGGCCAAATGAAGTTGGCAAATCCGGCCTCCAGATTAAAGTGCGACATCTGAAAGACCGATGCGGCTGTCACAATCAGCCCAATGGAAATCAGAAGCCGGGGATCGATTCGTTTGCTGACCAATTTGCCAACCACCGGCATCAATACCAGGGATGCGATTCCCCCGGGTGAAATAATCAGGCCCGAGAGCATGGCGGTGTAGCCCATTAAAGTTTGCAAGTAGATCGGAAGCAAAACGATCGAGCCATAAAGCACAAATCCTGTCATGAAAATAAGAACCATCCCCGCGGCGAAGGTGCGATCTTTGAGGATGCGGAGGTTCACCACCGGATGGGCCACGCGCAACTCCCATATCACAAAGAAGACCAAAGCAATGGCCGAACAGATGGCCATGCGAACGATGAAGCCCGACTCGAACCAATCCTCCCGCTGACCCTTGTCAAGGATCACCTGCAGGAAGCCAAGCCCCACGGCCACCATGCCGAGTCCCACCGCATCAATCTTACCAACCTTCTTCTTCAGTGCCTTGATGTACGGGGGATCGAACACCACCAGTTGGGTGAGAAAAACCGAGAGCGCTCCCACGGGGATGTTGATAAAAAATATCCATCTCCAGGAATAGTTGTCCGTGATCCACCCGCCGAGTGTCGGTCCAATGATGGGGGCGAACAGTACTCCCATCCCATAGACCGCCGCCGCCATTCCACGTTTCTCAACCGGGAACGATTCGAACAGGATCGCTTGCTCAGTGGGTTGAAGTCCTCCCCCGCCCAACCCCTGGAGGATCCGGAAAAAAATCAGCATCCCCAGCGAAGGGGCCAGCCCGCAGAGCAGGGATGAGACCGTGAACAGGATGACGCAAAGTTGATAAAACCTCTTGCGGCCGATACGGCCGCCCAGCCAGGGGGAGATCGGCAGAATGATGGCGTTTGAAACGAGGTAGGAGGTCAGCACCCAGGTTGATTCGTCGACTCCCGCCGAAAGGCTTCCAGCGATGTGGGGCAGGGCCACGTTGGCCACACTGGTATCCAAGACTTCCATGAAGGTGGCCATGGTGACCGTAATCGCAATCAACCAGGGGTTGATCCGGGGCGACCCGTCGGCGTGAAAGTTAACATCGCGAACGACGTGATCCTCTCGCGCCGGGTTTGGCGACTCGCTTATGTAAACGTCCTGCGTTATAGCCGACATTTCAAGGTCCTCTTGCTATTCAAAGGCTCCGTCAATCAATTTCGCTTTGTCGATCCCGCTCCGCAAACGGGAGACTGCGCCAGTTTCCGGGCTCCTGCGTATTCCTTCAGAGACAATCTCGCCCGCGGGCGCCACTCCCGGATCAGCGGGTATGAATGGTGACCCCGACGTTCATACCGGGACGAAGGATCTCTCCGGGCTTTTGTTCACTCAGGACAATCTTCACAGGGATTCGTTGAACCACTTTGACGTAGTTGCCCGTGGCATTTTCCGGCGGAAGCAGGGAGAACACCGCACCGGTCCCCGCGGCAACGGAATCCACTTTCCCGTGAAAAGTCTTTCCCGAATAGGTGTCCACATCGACATCGGCACTTTGTCCCGCGCGCACGTCCTTCAATTGAGTTTCCTTGAAATTGGCAAGCACCCAGATGTCGTCCAACGGAACCAAGGCCATGAGCGGCTGGCCAATCGCGACATTCTGGCCGATCTCCACACTCTTCTTGCTGACAACCCCATGGACGGGGGCATAGATCTTGGTGTAGCTCAATTCCAGCCGGCGTGATTCCAAATCGGCGTCCGCTCTTTTGACTTTGGCCTCTGCGTTGGAGGATTGTGACTGGGAGATGGACACCTGAGCGGGCGCTGTCTCCGCCGCAATCAAGCGGGCCTGGGCATCATTCAACTGCGCCTTGGCCTGCGTGACGCGAGCCTCTGCCCAAGCGACCTTGGCGCGTGCCGCCTGTTCATTTTGAATTGTGCTGGTGACGCTTGACTGGGCCGCGACTTCGCCATTCTCGGCGGCCTCGAGGGTCTGGCGGGGGATCTCCTCTTTGGCTGCCAGCTTACGGTAGCGTGTGACATCGTCCCGGGTTCTCTTCAAATTGGATTTGACCGCCACCACTTCCGCTTCTGCAGCTCGCAGCATGGCCCGGGTCTGGTCGAGGTCTTTTTCAGAGGTCTCAACTCCCGCCCTGGCGCTTGTCACGCCGGCCCTTGCTTGCTCCACCAGTGAGGTGGTTGTCTGGCTGGTCACAGACACCTGGGTGGCTGAAGCCCTTGCAGTAGCGCGGGCGACCGCCAAATCCGCATCGGCCTGGGCGAGACGCACCTGGTAGTCGCGGTCGTCAATTTCTGCCAGCAGTTGCCCCGCCTGGACCTCCTGGTTGTCCAGGACATACACCTGCTTAACGAAGCCCGTGGCCTTGGGGCTGATGACAATAATATGCCCGGCCACCTGGGCGTCATCGGTGCTGACATGCCCAGAGGAGTAGATCCTCCAGCCTCCAAAGACCATGGCAAAGACAATCGTTCCGATGATCAGCCCAATGCGTAACTGTCTTTTGCGCCGCGTAGTAAACCCATTCCCATTGCTGACGGGTGCGGCAGGGGTGGAACCCTCATTCTGTGTTACCGGTTTGGACTCGTTCGCCATATCAACATCTCCTTATGACCGACCGTTCGAATCTTCCGAACGCCCTTGAAATCTGGATCCACACACGGAGTGTAGACTCCTTACCATTTTCGGAGGCTCGCTCCCGGGTTCCGGCCTCCCGCTCACTGATAAATCTTTTCCACCTGCCCTATGGCTCGATCCAGGTTAACGCGGGCCAGGTTGAACAAATACAGCGCTTCGATTCTTCGATCCCGCGCCTGCTCGAGGGAGGTCTGGGCATTCACCACTTCAATGTTGTTGGTGACCCCTTCCTGAAACCGGTCCCGGGACAGTTCCAGTTCGGTCTGGGACAACTTGACACTCTCCTCTGCGACTTCAACCTGTTGATGAGCCGATTCCAGGGTCTTCAAGGCGATGCGAACTTCCACTTCCACTTGTTGCTTGACATCGCTCAGCCGGAGGGTCTCTTCCCGCGTCCGCACCGACTGTTCCGCAATTCGCCCTTCACGGCGTCCCCCATCGAAGATGGGCAGAGTGGCGGCAACGCCATAGGTGCGAGTAGGAAGAGCAGAGTCGCCCGGGGTTAAGCCGCTCGATCCGTAATCCGCAAAAAAACCCACGGAGGGGTAACGTTCCGCCTTGGCTGCGCTCAACTGCAATCGGGCGGCATGTTCCCGTTCGGCTTGTGATTGAAGCTCAACCCTGTTTTCCTTCGAGATCACCAGGGCATCAGGCAAATTCAGCACGGGCTCATCGCGAAGCGTCAAGGTATCCACCAATTGGATATCCATGGAAATGCTTTTCCCCATTGCCTTGAGCAGCGTTAATCTCGCGTCCTCAAAGGCGACCTGATCGCTGAGAAGACGTTGTCGCTGCTGGGCAAGCTGAACCTGCGCGCGCGTGACATCGACCGCTGTTCCCGTACCCGCATCTTTTTGGTGCACGGCCAGCTCGAGCAAGCTCTCGTTCAAGCGGATATTGGCCTGCGTGGCATCGATGTGCGCCGCCGCCTGCAAGACGCCGTAATAAAGGGCCGCGACCGTCGCAATGGTGTCCCGGCGGGCCCGCTCGGCCTCGAGAGTGGATACTTTGTGGCTGATACGCGCTGCCTGGTACTGGCGGATCGCCGCGAAGTTGAACAAATTTTGCTGCAGGAACGCACGTGCATCGAACCGATCAAACGGGCCGACAAGTGCCCCCAGACTGCTGAAACCGGGAACAGGAATCTTTGAAAAATCAATCCCCTGCGCTCTCAGGTTCACTGTGGTATTCGACTGGGACACTTGCCCGTCCAAATTCGGCAGGAGAGCCGACCGCGCCTGGTTCGATCGCGCTTTTGCAGCTTGTGTTTCTTCAAGACTGAGCTGCACCTGAGTGTTGTTTTCAAGTGCCATCTCAACTGCCTGGCGCAACGTGAGCATTTGGGCTGCTCCCGGGGCGGAATGAGCGGTGCCAACACCCTCCGAGGGAGGCGGGTTCTGAGAAAATGCAACGGGCGCGGCCAGCAACACCAGGACCGCAACGATCAGCCACGCCCCGCCGGATCGGACCACCACCGGGAGAGGGTTCGCTTGGGGCACGGTGTTGCGGCTCCCCTGCAATTGTTCCATCATCCAGTTGGCCGTGAGAATCAGGACCGTGATCAGCATCCCCTCAAATCCCAGAATCTGGTATTGTTGCCCCATCGAGCTCCAGAGATTTGACATCCTCCTGTAACCCATGATCTCAACAAGTCTATGCATCATTCTCCACCTCGTCGCAAAATCCATGCGCGCCCATGAAACGTTAATAAAATAATCACGCTAACCCTTCTTTATCTCCGCCTCGATCCTGCACTGCTTCAGCTTCGTGCTCTGGATCAAATCTTTAAGAAACAAATTGCAGCCCACAATCTTTATTCTGGGACAATCGACCTTTTTCAGAAGACTCAGCCCTTCGCGGTCTATGCTGGTCACCGAGGAGAAGTCCAAGACCAACTGTTGAACATTTCCAGCCAAAATTTTGATACAGGTCTGCTTGAGCTCTTGAGCCCACGCCCCGCAAACCTTGCCCTCAATCTTGAGTTCAACGGTCTTTCCTTTTTTACTTTCTTTCTTCGAAATCTTGATCATGATGGTCGCCCCGTTCTGAATTGCCTTATGGATCCTTGCCGGCCAAGCTATGAATTATTGCAATACACCCTTGTCATTGCACGCTGGAATCCAAATGCCAAACCGACCTTGAGAACTTCACTAACCGTTTTTGATCCACTTGGTTACCATTCCCAATTCAGAATGTCTGTCAGCAGGAGATCCCTCGGAATGTGACGATATTTCATCAAAGAGATGGAACGTCGTCACTTGAGATCGATCACATGTAGTCAAGCCAGGCAATCCCCACCATTCACTGAGGGACGACAGGGTCAATAGAGATTGGTCGGAAGTCATAACAGAAGGGGTCCACACTCTTGAGGTGAGGGATTGGCGGAGCTCTTGAAACTGTGCCACCAGCGCAAAAGGAGCTGTCACATGCGAAAATCAAGGATAGAGGAGGTTTCAAGCATTGGATCTGAGAAGAACCCGATGATCTGAGAGGTCACGTATCAAGCATTGAAGGGGTATGAACCTTTGTTTGGAGCGACCGGCCGAAAATCTAAAACGCGAGAATCCCTTCTCAAGAACAATCCCCCCAATCCAGCCTCAGATCCAAAGACCGCCAGCGAGTCTCTTTATTGAGTGCACAACACGTCATTGAGATAATTCAAGATGACGCGCTTCGGTTTCTCCTTCAGCCCTTCAAGCGGAATATCCTGTTCCGTCGAATTGTTCCCCTGAAGGATGAGACTCCCCAGTCGAACCACTCGAGAATCTGCCAGCTCGAGGTAGAGTGGAACTCGCATCGCAAAGGTGTTATCGACGTTGGACTGGGTCATCTTCACATGGAGCATCAGTTTGCCGTCTTTGCCATTATTGAAGGTATAATCCAGGGCGTAGTTGGGCAGTGCGGTGCCGTAAACATACTCGTTAAAGAACCAATCCATCTTCCCGTCTCCTGTCACGTTCATCGTCGGAACAATATGTTTTTCCACCATGGCCTTGAAATCCTCAGTGGTGGCGTTCTGATTCGCATTGGTCTTGACAAAATCCCACATCATCTCCTTGAACTTTTCATCGCCGGTGCGATTGTTCCACATCATCATGCGGATCATATGAAGGATGTAAGCCCCCTTGGGATAGATCAACCGACGACCGATGTCGAAGCCTGATTTACTGTTACTGAGCCTGTATCCCAGCGTCACGGGACCCACATCGATGGCGCGCTTCCCAAGACTATTTTTTTCAAGCATCAGATCGCGTTCGTTATCCCAGAATTTCTTGAATTCCTCGATCTTTTTTTGGATCACCTGAACGTACAAAGACGCTGAAAACTCAGCGAATCCTTCGCTCATCCACTGGTCACGATAGGATCCAAACCCGACCTCGTGCCCCCACCACTGGTGAGCCACCTCATGCGGAGCCACGATCTTAAAAAACCCTCTCAAGTTAGTGTCATCCATCCCCAACTGATGGCGGATGGTTGAATCAAGAAAGGCCGTGATGGGCAAGTAAACCAGCGTGGGCCAGGACTGACCGTAATTACCTGCGGTTTGCTGGGTCATTGCTACTCTTTTGTAAGGGATGGGACCATAATAGCTGCTGAAGAGCCCGATGGAGAGTTGGCCCTCCGCTAAAGCCTTCTTAATGAGTCCCGTCGTCTCCAAATTGCTCAGCGTCGTTTCGGTCCTGATCCCCGCCCGCTCCATTTGGTCAATGTCGTTCTGCAGTTGGCGGAACATATCCGGCTGCTCGGTGTTGGCGTACGATTCGATGGTGTAATCCAGCTTCTCGTCTTTCGCTTCCTGCTTCTTAAACCGTCCAAAATTGAATCCTGCGACGGCCAGCGGCACTTCGCTGCGCCATCGGGAGACATTCTGGTTGCCTTCATTTTCGTTGCTGACCGGGGTACCGGTAGCTACCATGGTCAGGCCCTTGGGAATTCGAAAGGTCAGCTCGTACCCGGCATAATCGCCAAAGCGGCTGTTGGGATACCAATTGGTGCGTGCGACCGGATAGTAATTGCCCCCACCCGTGTCTACCACCGCATCCTTCCCCCCGTATGTCGTCTTGAGGAGATAACTCTCACCGGCGCCAAGAGGCTTGGGAAGAATCACGGAGAACTGAGGATCATCATCCTTTCCCTCCTGGATGAAGAAGAGCATCTGACCGCTGGAGTCCGTCACGCTTTCGACTCTCAACGTGGGAAAAAGATCAAACGGCGCCACGCGGACTCCGCCGGATTGCGCTATGATTTTTGTTGTGGCAGTTCCCGCAATCCGCCCACTGCGTTCAATCGCCGTGTCGAGCTGTTGATGTTCAATGTGGATGACGGCATTTTTCTGATTTCCCACGGCCTTCCCGGCAGGGTATTCACCGGCGAGATGAAAGGAGCACCACACGCCGAGTTTATTATCGTCATAAGTAATTAAGGCGACTTCCTCGGGCTCCACGGCGGGAAGAGTTCCCATGTCGGGGATGCCGTGGGGATCAATGGCATAAAGGAGCTTGCCGCTATATTTCTTTCCCTTGATGAATGCATAAAACAACCCGCCCCGAGTGTCACTCAAGAGATCCTGAAGAATCCTTCCGCTGAGATTGTAGTGGAGGGTGCGGCGCAGGAGAGACTGATTGTCGCCAAGAAGATCCTTGGCATGACCATCGCCTGTCCCTTGAGTCACCCCCCCAGCTTTCTTGAGTTCCTCGTAAGTTTCGTCTGTAAACCGCAACACGAGTTGATTGAATTCTTCTTTGATGACCCCTTCGGGATCTTTCGTGAGGATCGACAAGGTTTGGCGTTCGATCTTCAGCGGGGGAGTCAGCAGGAAGTTCCCTTCTCCCACAAAAACCGCTCCAGTCACCCTGCCTGCCACTGGGGAGAGGAAATAAAGATTGCCGGATTTGAAGATGAGGGTGCCTGCATCACGCTTCAGCACCAGGTTGTTGACCGCCAACACCTCTCCACTCAGGCCCACTGTCCGCAGCGCCTGGTATGTGGGATCCTGATTTCCCTTTGAAGCGGGGGTGTCGTTGCCGCCACCTCCCCCAGTCCCTGCAGGATGAAAGCCTTTCACGACGACAGTTCCGGCCAACATAACGAAGATGACAAGGGTCCCAAGGAAACGAAATTTCATCACCAGCCTCCTTTAGGCATAAAGAGTTGTGTAGGCA
>JBAVHJ010000090.1:0-8518 GCA_049685715.1 Terriglobia bacterium
CATCGAGATCCAAAACCTCACTCTTCGGACCCTTGAATCGTGCCGCTCCCTCGGTGGTCCCCACAAACACGATCCGATCCCCACGAATCGCAATGGCCTGAGCGTGCGGCATCCGGGGGTTCATCGTGTAAATGCTCCCATTAAGCAACACCGTGTCCGCAGGGGTGCTCGACATGCCCTCTGTGGGCCTCGGTTCCCGCTGGGCGAGTTCGATCTGACAGAGAGTTAGCATGACCAGCAGGAGAACCACCATGACTGGAAGAAGTTTTCGATCCTTCATTCTAAATTCCCCCTGGTGTCAACTTTTTGAATGGTGAAGGATGACCCACAACCATCAAGCCGGCCGACCCTAACCTTGGTCTGTCGGGGGTCAATGAACGCGTGGAGAATACAGCAACATTAGCCTGTTTCATTGATGCCAGGGGGGATTCTATCTCGCCCCTGGCCCAGATTCTAGCAATTAGTTTTCCTGCGTTTTATCACAATTGAACCCTCCCCTACCACAGGTGGAGGTGGATTCATCTTCTGTTCCCCAATATCCCCTCGAGTGATTTCCTGCCAGGAAATACTAGCACAGGGACTAAACTCATTCCAGCAACGCCCCTGTATAAAAACCATTAACACATAAACCTCGAATAACCGATAAGTTATTGAGACATCGGGTGGGGTTCTAAGATGCAGGATTGTCAGGCCCTCCTTCAGTTATTGGAGGGACTCACGAAATCATCCAAGGCTCATCCCGAAGGCAGGGGTATTATTGCGCTTCTCCTAAACATGCGGTGAAAAATGCTCGATCCGCGGTCGTGAGGCCGACCTCATCTGATTTCGAACCAGCCGCTCGTAGTGGTACCCAGAAGCTCCAAGCGCCTGGTCGTGACATGAGCCAACCCTTTGAGACGGGTGCCTCCTGAACTGCATTAATAGAACTGATCAACAAAGGTCATCCCCATGAGACGAAGTTTCTGGATCATCGCACTGACAGGCGTAGCACTCTTGGCGATCGCTCTTCTTGCATTCCACCTTCACGACCGCAGTAAGCAGGAAGTGGCGTCGAGGTTTCAGGACCAGCAACTCCTCATGGCCCTGCATGTGGCCAACCAGATCGAGTCCTCTCTGCGCGACCGCTCGCAGCGGGTTCGTCTACTCTCAACGCTCCCATCCTCTCAAACCCAGGAGATCGAACACCTCAAAGGAAGCATCGATGATTACTTCCAGTATGTGAAAGCAAAGAGTGTCAAATCAATTTCTGTGTATGACGGATCAGGAACCATAATTTACTCGACCTCGAAAAGCCTTATTGGAAACAATGACGCTCAAGCAGGTATTTTCTCGTGGGCCAGACAACCTGAAAACAGGGAAAAGGTGTATATTGGGCCCGCCTTCCCCTCATCTCCCTCGGGTGATAGACCACCTCCTTCTTCCTTCCTTATTTTCAAGGCGATGCAACCAGGTGACTTGAGTCCGGATGGTCTTGGAGTTGACCGGCCAATCACAGGAGCTATTTCCCTCGTCGTGGATATGAAGGAACTTCTCAGCGCGCAATTGGCCCTGGTCAATCCCGAACGGAAGCCCCCCCAAGCTTGGATCGTCGACGCAAACGGGACCCTTCTATTTCACTCAGATCATCCCGAAATGGTAATGAGAAATTTTCATCAAGTAGCAGGCCAATGCATCCAGTGTCACACGTCCATGGATTATATCGCCAAGATACTGCGTGAAAAGCAGGGGATCGTTAACTATGCCGTGGGCCATTCCTCCGAGAAACTGGGGGCCTTTGCGCCTGTTCAGTTTGAGAACGCCAACTGGATTGTGGTCGTCAACGCCCCCTACGATGATGTGACCGCCTTTGTGAGGCGGAGCTTCCGTGACACGCTGGCGCTGCTGGCAATTACGATTTTTGCCCTCGTCACTGGCTCGAGCCTCGTATACCGGGACTACCGGTCACGAGTCCGGGCTGAAGGAGAAGCCTTGCAGTGGCGGGAAAAGCGAGCCTTGGAGGGCAAGGTCTGGGAATCGGAGGAACGATACCGCCGCCTGGTCGAGCTCTCCCCGGACACCATCTTCATCCAAAGTGAAGGCAAGATTGTGTACATCAATGCTGCCGGCTTGAGGCTGTTCCGCGCGACCACCTCCGACTTACTCCTGGGAAGGAATGTCTTGGACCTCATTCACCCCGATTCCCGATCGATTGTCAGGGAGCGAATCCAACTCCTGGCCGAGGCGAAAAAAATTCCCCCTCTCGAGGAAAAGTACCTCCGGCTCGACGGGGAACCCGTGGATGTGGAAGTCATGGCTGCCTCTTTTCCCTATGGCGGAAGATCTGCGGCCCAGGTGATCGTGCGCGAGATTACAGAACGTAAGCGGGCAGAAACCCTCTTGCGGAACAGTGAGGAAAGGTATCGAACCCTCTTTGAGACCATGCACGAGGGATTTGCGTTGCATGAAATTGTTTGTGATGAGGGCGGAACACCGGTCGATTACCGATTTCTTCAGGTGAACTCCGCATTTGAAGCGATGACCGGCCTTAAATCAGGGCAAATCCTCGGGAGGAGCGTACAAAATGTTCTTCCGGGATTAGAAGGGTATTGGATCGAAACGTATGGAAAGGTCGCGCGTACGGGCGAACCCATTAAATTCGAAAATTATTCAGAGTCCTTGAAGAAACACTTCGAAGTCGCGGCCTATAGTCCGAGGAGGGGCCAGTTCGCCACCATCATCATGGACATCACGGAGCGCAAGCGCGCGGAGGAAGCGATCTTGAAACGGAGCCAGCAGTTGCAGATCCTTTCCCGCGCGGCCCAGGAGGTCAATGCAGTCCTGGAAATCCCTTCCATCATACGAAGCCTGGTCGCCACAGCGATGGACCTGGTCGGAGCAACCGGGGGAGCGGCCGGACTCATGGCGGATGGCAGACTGGAATTCACGGAATACAATCAGGAGGGAAACATCATCCCCATCGAGTACCGGTTTGAGCCGGGCGTTGGAATACCCGGTTGGGTTATGGAACACAGGAGACCCTATATCTCGAACGACGCCAAACAGGACCCACAGGTCGTTCAGGAAATTCAAAAGGCCCTGGGCTTTTATAACCTGGTTAATGTCCCCATCCAAAACCGCAGGGGCGACCTCCTGGGTGTCTTTGAAATTCACAACACGAAGGGACGGCGGGCGTTCGACGAAACCGACGTCGAGCTCTTGCAGGGGCTGTCGGCGAGTGCCGCGGGAGCCCTTGAGAATGCCCAGATCTTGATTGAGCGCACCCGGGCGGAATCGGAAACGGCCCACCAGAAAACCCTTTTCCAGCAGCTGTTTGAAAATGCGCCCGCAGCCATCGCCTTGCTGGATGAGCACGACCGGATCCTTCAGGTGAACAAAGGGTTCGAGACCCTGTTCCAGTTCTCTCCGGATGAACTTTTTGGAAAGCAAATCAACGAGACCGTCGTCTCCGAAGACTTCTCCCAAGAGGCCTCGCTGTTGTCTTCAAGAGTTCTTCATGGAGAAACGGTGGAACTACAATCGACGAGATGCCGAAAAGACGGCTCTCTCATCCCCGTCCAAATATACGGGGTCCCCATCGTGATCGACCAGAGGCAGATGGGTATCTACGGGATGTATGTCGACCTTAGCGAATCGAAGCGGCTAGAAGAACAGTTTCGGCAGGCCCAGAAAATGGAAGCCGTGGGGAGACTGGCGGGCGGAGTGGCCCACGATTTCAACAACCTGCTCACCGCCATCATGGGGTATTCTGAACTCCTCCTGATGCGCTTCGACGCGTCCGATCCCGCACGTAAGAATGCGGAGGAAATTAAGAAGGCTGGCGAGAGGGCTGCCTCGCTGACGCGCCAGCTCCTTGCCTTTAGCCGGCGACAGATTCTACAGCCTCAGGTCATGGACCTCAATACGGTCGTGTCCGGCATGGAAAAACTGGTCCGGCGCTTGATTGGTGAGGATGTGGATTTGCGCCTGGGGCTTCAAGTGCCTTTGGGCAACGTAAAAGCGGATCCGGGACAGGTCGAGCAGGTGATTCTGAACCTCGTGGTGAATTCGCGCGATGCCATGCCCCACGGGGGAAAATTGACCATTGAAACGCAAAACATAGTTTTGCAGGAAGAGTATGCCTGGAAAAATCCGGGCGCTAAACCGGGAGACTATGTGATGCTGGCGGTGAGCGACACGGGGGACGGGATGAGCGCGGAAGTACAATCCCATTTGTTCGAGCCATTCTTCACAACCAAGGAAAAAGGGAAGGGGACGGGACTGGGGCTTTCGACCGTTTATGGTATTGTGAAGCAGAGCAACGGGTACATCAGCGCCGAGAGCGCGGAGGGGCTTGGCACCACCTTCAGAGTCTATCTCCCGCGGGTGGAGGAGATGGTGGTCAACGTTAAGACCCCTGTCGTACCCGAGGAGCAACTAGCGGGAGAGGAAACTATCCTTCTCGTGGAAGATGAACAGGCGATCCGGGGACTGATCATCACCATGCTCCGGATGAAGGGTTACAGGGTGCTTGAAGCCTCGAACGGGCAGGAGGCGCTCCAGATCTTCGAAGGGATTGAAGACCCCATCGATCTTGTGATCACAGACGTGGTCATGCCGAAAATGAGCGGCAGTGAACTTGCCAGCCGGATTGTCGCCGTGACGCCTGAAACCAAAGTCCTATTCGTTTCGGGGTATAGCGAGGAGGCCGTTCTGTATGAAGGAGGTTTCGATCCGGGGACCGCGTTTCTTCAAAAACCATTTAGCCCGGACTCTTTGGCCCGGAAAGTCCGCGAAGTGCTCGACCAGTAAATCACGTCAGTCCACGCCGCATCCGGCGGTTGTTGACTCCCCGTGATCAACCCTTGTACCCGGTTTGTTCCAACTTGTTCACGGCGAAATTCGAAGCCCACCTGTCAAACCTCACGCCACCAGACGAAACTGGCAATGACCGACGAAATCCCCCGTGATCCCAGGCTGGCGGTCCCTTCTTTGAATGGCCATTGCCTCAATTTCACCCTCGAGATAGAATCCCCCTTCTAGGCTAAGATTGCGTCACCAAGACACCGTTTGCAGGAGGAAGGGGAAAACCATGGATCCAGAAGCAAAGAAGAAAGCCCTGCGGATGATCAACTACGGAATGTATGTCCTCTCGTCCCGAGTGGAGGGTCATGTCGCGGCGGCCACGGTCAACTGGTTGTCCCAGGCTTCTTTCAATCCGCCCCTCGTCATGGTGGGCCTCAAAGTGCAGAGCGATACGTTTGCCACCGTGAGGAAGGCAATGCACTTTACCGTCAATATCCTGGGGCAGAACCAGAAGGATCTGGCGCAGGACTTTTTCAAGGCGAGCTCCGTAGAAGGAAACAGAATCAACGGTCACGAGTATGAGAACGGGAGCACTGGAGGAGCTATCCTAAAGGAGTCTCCCGCCTCATTCGAATGCAAGGTAACGGATATCATCGAGCGGGGCGACCATGCGGTCGTCCTGGGCGAGGTCATCGAGGCCCACCTCACCCGCGAGGATAAACCCCTTTTCATGCGTGACACCGGTTGGTTTTATGGCGGGTAGGGCATTCAAACCTCGCTTGTATTCTGCGATCGATTCAGGGGAATTAACAATCCATGAACCATCGTGATGATCTCTTCGATCAGGCTACAGAGCTTTGGCAACAGGCATACGAGCACCAGAGGAATGGTGACTTCGAAGAGGCGATCCGACTTTATAAGGAGTCGATTGAGGTTCTTCCGACCGCAGAAGCCCATACCTTTCTCGGATGGGCGTACAGCTTTCAAGGAAAACTTCAGGATGCGATCGAAGAGTGCCATAAGGGCATCCAAGTTGATCCGGACTTCGGGAACCCGTACAACGACATAGGGGCCTATTTGATCCAATTGGGCAAGCCGGATGAGGCAATCGCATGGCTTGAACGGGCCACACAAGCCCGAAGGTACGAAAGTTACTGCTTCCCACATATGAACCTGGGCCGGATATATGAGATGAAAGGAAAATGGAGCAAAGCCATTTCGGAATATCGCCAGGCCGTAGAGTGCCAGTCCGATTATGAGGAGGCCCGGCATGCCCTCACCCGCTTGCAGGCACGGATGAATTGACTGAAGATCAGAACACGCCAACAAGTTGAACCGCTTACCCCATCACTCACGTGGCTCATCGAAAACCAAACGTCAAAATTGGAGTTGCAGGATGGAGTTATCCGGACTGGAACGGGATTGTCTATCCGCCCGGACGAGACCTCCACAAGCTACAGTTCCTGGCGCAGTTTTTCCCAGCTCTGGAAATCAACTCGACCTTCTACCGCACCCCCACGGCAAAGATCGTCGAGGGATGGTGCGCGCAGGTGAGCGACACCGAGGATTTCACCTTTACCGTGAAGCTGCTCCAGGATTTTACCCATGGTGAAAAAAGGCCGGACGCTTCGGGATCGGATTTCTCAAAGAACGCTAGAGCATTCCTTCAAGCCCTTCAACCAATCCAGGCACACCATCGTCTGGGTGCTGTATTAATCCAGTTTCCGTACTCCTTTCATTTCAACTCTAGGAACCTGGCCTACCTCCAACACTTGTTGTCGGCGCTTGAAGGCCCCCCCCTGGTCGTGGAAGTGCGCCATCAGTCCTTTCTGAAGAGGGAGTTCTTCGAGTTTCTCCACGAGCAGGGGGCCGGCTTCGTCAACATTGATCAGCCTCCCGTCTCGTATTCGATCGGTCCCACCGTCGAGAGGACTGCCCCGGTTGCTTACATCCGATTGCATGGAAGAAATTCGGTCGCCTGGTTTGACGAAAACGCCACGCGCGATGAACGCTATGATTATTGTTACTCCGGGAAAGAGTTGCACGAGTGGCTCGGCAGGTTGGAGACGCTCTCGGAGGGCGCCCGTGTCGTTTATGCCATCTTCAATAATCACTTCCGCGGACAAGAAGTCGTCAACGCGCTCGAGTTTCTCCATCTCTGGTCAGAAAAGCCAGTGCCCGTGCCAAGCCCCCTGACGAGGGCCTATCCCCGCCTGAAGGAAATCATGTCAGAATCCAGATCGCGGCAATTGAACTCCAGGGAGTCCTTGCCCCTTTTTCCCGAGGATTGATTCCTGCTTTCATCGCTGCGGACCCGCTTGTTTGAGTTTGAAAATCTTTGCGGTCTTTGTTGTGTCCTGTATAATCGCCGGGGCGCAGCGAATGCACTCACGCAATTGAAATTCATTTCGGTGGACGTTTACTCCACTCGGCGTCTTCATGACACAAACCAAATTTGAACAATTCGTGCAGATCATGGCCCGGCTCCGGGGCGAGGGCGGGTGCCCGTGGGACCGGGAACAGACTTACGAGACACTTAAGAATTTCCTAATCGAAGAGACTTACGAGGCGGTCGAAGCCATCGAAGACAAAGACTTCGAAGGCCTCTGTGAGGAACTGGGAGATGTCCTGTTGGAAGTGGTTTTCCTCGCCCAGATTGCACGGGAGGAACATCGATTTTCTATCGACGATGTGATTGAAGCCATCGCCACAAAGATGGTGCGGCGCCATCCCCACGTCTTCGGAGACACGCAGGTCGCCGATTCCCGCGAGGTCCTCAGGAACTGGGAAGAAATGAAGAGGGCTGAGCGCGCCGAAAAGCAATCCGGAGAGCCCGGCGCGCCGGAGCACCCCTCCATTCTTGATGGAGTGACCAGACGCATTCCCGCTGTACTTGAAGCCAGCCAGCTCTCCCAAAGAGCGGCGAGGGTCGGGTTTGACTGGGCTCGAGCCGAAGAAATCCTGGAAAAACTCCACGAAGAGATGGAGGAACTCCAAGAGGCAATGAGGATAGGGCCTCATCCCGAATCCGATAGGCCGGAAGGGTATGACAAGCGGGCGAAGGTCGAGGATGAAATCGGAGATATCATCTTTGTGGCTGTAAACCTAGCCCGTCACTTTAAGATTGATCCCGAATCTGCTCTGAAGAAAACGAATCAGAAGTTTCGCAACAGATTCCGCTATATCGAAAGCATGTTGGCCCGCTCCAATAAGAGCTTCGAACAATCCAACCTCCAGGAAATGGAGCGTTACTGGCAAGAGGCCAAGCGGGGAGAGCCTGGCTCCAAGTAATCATGTCTATTGCCGAACCCAATCCGAAATCGAAGGCAATTGAAATCCGCCCGCTCATCACCGTCGAAGAGTTCCGGCGCTGCGTGGAGCTGCAGGTTTCTGTGTGGGGTTTTGATGAACTGGATGTTATGCCGCTGAGGTTTTTTGTTGTCGCCTCTCGGATTGGAGGGCAAGTCTTTGGAGCCTTCACTCCCCAAGAAGAGATGGTCGGCTTCCTGTGCGCCCTGTCGGGAATGAAAGGGGAGATGCCCTATATCCATTCCCACATGCTGGCCGTTGTCCCCGAATACCGTAATCAGGGGGTGGCGAGAAACCTAAAACTAGCTCAGCGCGAGGATGCCCTCCAGAGAGGATTTCGCCTGGTGGAATGGACTTTTGATCCCATGGAACTCAAGAACGCTTACTTCAACATTGAAAAGCTGGGCGCCATCGTGCAGCACTACTC
>JBAVHJ010000091.1:0-1616 GCA_049685715.1 Terriglobia bacterium
GCATCAAGCTGGGGGGCCCGAGTGGAGATTACGAGGAATTCATTGCTCTGCGACCGCGGATGAGATATGTCCTGGGGGGAGTTCACGGGCACAGGCGGCGGGGTGAGGTAGAAATCAAGCCCATAGCGAACGCTGCGGGAAACCTCAAGGACAAAAACACGGGGCGATCCGGAAACCCGATGCAGGGCTTGGACAGCAGGACGTACAGAAATTTCGGGGTCAAGGTGAGGCAGAATGCGCAGGGTAGCGACGATGACCAGTGCAGCCATTATCAGTACGTGACTGCCCATGGCGATGAAGAGGCCGCGAGGGTGGAAGAGGCAGCAGAGTAAGACCACGATCATGAGGGACGCAGTGATCCCGATGCCCCACTCGAGGCCGCCCATGGCGAGTTGGAACCTCGAAGTGATCCTGTGCGAAGAGATCAGAAGGAATGCAAAAAATAAGAGCTCAAGGCCGAGGGCCCATCGAATGGACCGCAATGCCTGGTTTCGAGTTTCCCTCATCGGAGAAGGGCGGCTTGCGGCCATGAGGGAGTTTCCGAGGATGATCGAGAGAGGGATCAACACAGGAAGAATGTACCCGGGCAACTTCGACTGGGCGATCGTGAAAAACAACAGGGGTATAACCACCCACAACGCCAGAAAGGTTCGATGAGGGCGATTCCTCCAAGCATCGAGATTAAGAAACTCGCGGACTCGACTCCCAGGCACGAGGAGAAAGAAACTCCAGGGAAGCAGCGCTCCCAGGATGACGGGAATATAAAACCAAAAAGGACGCCAGTGCTGGAAATCGTTTGTTGCAAACCTCAAAAGGTTATGACGAATGAGGAAGGTGTCGATAAACACCCAGCCGTTCGCCCGATAGCAGAGCAGAAACCATGGAAGATTAACGGCCGCCATCAGGGCAATTCCCAAAGGGATCTTTAGCTTTCCGATCTTCTTCCACTCCCCGGAAATCCAGAAATAGCAGAACAGGATGGCGGCGGCGAGAACGACCCCTACCGGGCCCTTCGCCAGGACCGACAAACCGAGAGCAAGGTAGCCCAGAACGACCCTTAAGTTGGATTGAGCGGTGGACGGATCCTGGAGAACCACCCAGAAAAGAATCATGGCAATGCTGAAGGTGGCAGTCAGGAGCATGTCTGTGGACGCGGCGCGGGAGAACGCGATTCCGCCCAAACTGGTGGCGAAGATAAGGGAACTCAGTCCTCGGGACTCAAAGTTAAGGATCGGCCGTGGTGCCAGGAACAAGGTCAAGGTCAACAGGAAGGCGGCGACTGCGGAGGGGAGCCGGGCGGCTGTTTCATTCACCCCCCACTGGGAATACGCCAACGCAGTAGACCAATAATACAACACCGGTTTTTCGAACCAGGGCTGTCCTAAAAGCCGGGGGGTGATGTAATCGTGGGACAACAGCATTTCCTTGGCCACCTCGGCATAGCGCGGTTCGTCCGGGCCGGTCAGTCCCATGGCGTCCAGCCGGAGGAAGAAGAGCAGGACCACCACAATGAACCCTGTGATCAGGAGGGCGATTCGGATCGGACGGTTGATCATGCGCGGTATCTCATCGAGCCGGTTGACTGCGGTTATCGATCTGCCTTCCCCAGTGCCACG
>JBAVHJ010000092.1:0-1731 GCA_049685715.1 Terriglobia bacterium
GCGGACTTCCGATCGCCTCCCGCCCTGCGTCTTCCTTCACGCAATTTAAAATCGAAATGATGTTCCAGTCTTCACGTCGCGGCGGCCCGATGAGCTGTTCATAACTTTGTGCATAAAGATTCAGCTGGATGGCGCTTGAATTGAAAATTCGAATTGAGTCAGGCCAGGACTTGACTCCAAAGGTGATGAGACCGAACTCTATGGCCAAGCTGACCCCCAGCACCGCCGTCAAACTGCGGCGCCAGAGTGAGGACTTTAACTCAAACAGTCCTGCCGCGGTCAAGACAGCCAGGTAAGGCAGGCTCCCCACCGACATTCGAACTTCACGATGCACCAGCGTAAACGTCATTATAGCCAGACTACCAAACCCTCCCAAGTACAAAATCAGGGCACGGCGGGGAAAGCGCCTCAAAGATATGAAGACACCCAGGACGAGGAAGAGGAAGGGAACCAACAGAATTTGGACGCGCGTCAGGGCGTCCAGGGTATAAAGCAGTGATGAGGCGGTCATGAACTCCGGTTGCTGCAGCACATAATGCAACTGGCGGTTGAGCATGAAATACTCACGAACGTCTGACCCATGCGGAACGTACCACAGAGCCGCTCCTGCGATTCCCACGAGATGGGCTGCTAGGAAGTTCCTGAATCGAACCGAGCGGCGCCGCAAGGGGGCCTCATCCCGAGAGGCCATTTCGTAGGTCGCAAACAGGGCCAGCGGCAGGGCGTAAAAAATGAACCCGTGTTTGGTGAGGAAGCCGAGGGCAAAGGCCATCCCATATGCGACTGACCAACTCCGCCTTGAGAAGTTCTCCGAACGGATGTAGACCCATGTGGCTGCCGCCACTGCGGCGACAAGGGAGAAGTCAAGGAGCGCCTCCCGTGCCAGCCAGGCCATGATGGGATAAGTGGCAACCAGGAAGGCCGAGACCAATCCCACGCTTTCAGAAAACAACCTCCGCCCAATCCCGTAAGTTGCGCCAATCAGGATGGCCAAAGGAATGAAATTTGCCGCCGGCCCGACATGGATGGAGGGGTGAAGAATCCAAAAGAAGATCCCCATCAAGGCGGGAAACAAGGTGGGGTAAAACTTCCCCAACAAGACAAACGTTTTGAGGGTCGCCCACGAAAAGGAGGCGTGTTTGAAGGTTTCCCAAAAATCAAAGGCGGTGGTCAGATGAACGGCCATGTCCCAAATGGGGGGGCGATTGTCAAGGGCAAACCAGAGGCAATCCATCACGACGATCGTGACGTAAAGCAGAACCAGTCCTAAGTAGATTCGGGCCGGCTTCAAATCTTCCCCCAGGTGTTCGTGGGCAGCATTTTTTTTCATGGGATGGTGACATTGACTGAAATGCCCATTGGTGGCGACTCGAGGATGGACAGCCGAAGCGAATAATTGCCGGGTTGCCCGGGTGTGGAAAGCATGATGGGCAAGGACAAGTGATTCAACAAGTAAGGCAGCCGCACTTTCAGACTCTGGCGATGAACAACGTGACGTTCCGAATCCAGCCACTCCACTGCAATGGGAGTCATGCCGACACGCGCCTCGGGGCGGTCGGGAAGATGGGGCAGTTGGGGATTCACAAGGAAGTCAATGGATGGGGAACGAAGACCATCTGTCTGAATTGTACCTTCAATCTGTCCTCGAACCCCAGAAGACGAAGGCTGTAGTACCAGGTTCCAATAGGCATCACTCAGATTTTGCGAAATCCTGAGCCGGGGTTGAAGAGC
>JBAVHJ010000093.1:0-2038 GCA_049685715.1 Terriglobia bacterium
GTCTTCGAGATCTGATTTGCTTTGAGCTTGCGGTGAACTCTCGGTGGGATACAGGCGGTTAGTGATTCCAATCTCATTGCGGAGCGAGTCGGCCACGGCAGAGAGCAGGCTGCCATGTTGGTCTTTCCATCCGAACCGGCCGGCTCGTTTTCTGCCGGGCGCTTCGAGAACCGGTACCCAGACCACCTCTCCAGCGATGCGGCCTCCGCTTGAGCCTGGCTGTTCCCTGGCAATGGAGATCAATGTGGAGTCATCGATCGCTTCGACGAAGCCGTCGCCAAGCAGATTGATGGATAACCGGAGACTGCGGACGTTCTCAGTGGCAGGCAAATGCTCTTGAAATCCTGGATCGACAGCCTGCGTGTGGACCAGCGAGCCGCCGTGTGCTTCGACGAACTTGCCTGACTGAAAATCTCGATGTCCCGCCCGGAGAACAGTGACACGGCTTGAGCCGCCACTGATCGGGCTCTGATGACACTCGACACACGATGTCGCGTTGTAAACCGGACCCAAGCCGCTTGTGACTGTTTTCCGCTGTCCGAAGACTAAACGATCGAGTTCATGCGTGGCTTGGTCGACAAGCCCGTTGGCTGAATTGTCAGACCTATGATGCAGTTTTTCCGCAGGGGCGTGGGCACCCGAGATGACCAAAAGCAGAACCGCGAGTCCCACAACAATTAATGAGGATTTGATACGGTCACATCTTGGCATTTTGCATTTCGCTGTCTAACCTTATTCTAAGGAAACCACACTCCACAGGATGACGAGAGTCATCTTCTGAATACAAAATGCGAACAGCCTGTTGCTCAAACGCTGGAGCGTCCGGTGAGGCCCCGATGACTCATCGGGGAGGCCTACAACATAACCGCATGATTCAGCGTTGTAGGCCGTCCGCCGCGGCGGGCTGACCCGGCGAAATGATTTGAACAACAGCCTGAGAAGACATGACCCCGAAATTGGCAAAAATGGTGCTTAGTTAAGAAACCGAGATGGAAATTGATCTGCTTCCCCGAAGGGGAAGTCTCCAATAGCCCAGGGTTGGCCGCCTTGCGGCCTACCCTGGGGGGGGATCGCCCCAAGAGAAGCAGGAACCCTGAAGGGGTTCCTTCCCCACGCGGAACTCGGTTCGATCCCGCCAAAATAGAATGATGAGTGTCGGATCTCTGCAATCGTGAAATGCTGTTTCTTCATTTTGAACACAGCGAACCTCTCATTGCCAATTGCCGTTTGCAGAGATCTGACACTCAAAATCCTATTACTGGGGAGGTAATGAAGAGGGTCACATCTTCGCCTTTTGCAATTGGTGGGGCAAAGTTGGAATATCATGAAGAGATGATGAAATCTCGCGAGGGAGGCTGGCCTCTTTGGGGAAGGCCGCAGGTGGCATCGGCGCGTCAATTCCGACATCAGCAATCCCCCCAGGGAGAGAAGTTGCGTTGTGGAGCGCACAACTCCTTTGCATCTCAACTTTGCCCTGCACAACAAAAAGACGGGATGACCCTGCCAAATGCAAAATGCGAGGATGTGACCCTCTGCATCACTGGCCCGCCTTCTCCAACGCGCCCATCAGCAAGTGCAAAATGCGAAGATGTGACCCTCTGCATCACTGGCCCGCCTTCTCCAACGCGCCCATCAGCAAATGCAAAATGCGAGGATGTGACCCTCTGCATTCCGTGAGGGTCCGGCGGTTCAGGGGATCGTAGCTCTAGCTTGTGATTTCCCCCTTGCGGTCCGTATCGGAGGCAAGATTTCCAGCCAGATCGTACTTGTAGCTGTCAACTCGGTTCAGTGGGTCAGTGCGTGTGATGGGCCGATCCATATTGTCATAGGTATGGCTAGTCACCCTGCCCCGCGGGTCGGTCACGCTGAGCAGGTTGCCATTGGGATCATAGGAGAAAGAGGTCGCATTGCCCAGTGCGTCGGTAATCTGCGTTATCAATGTCCCAGTCTGGCCCCAATACGGTTCACTTAAGCCTGAATTCCGAACGTAACAACCACCTTTTTGTTCTATTTGTTTGCAAGGGGAGCTGTTGAAACG
>JBAVHJ010000094.1:0-6670 GCA_049685715.1 Terriglobia bacterium
TCATGGACAAGCACACTTGTTTGTGAAGGGTTCCTAGGACTTCAGGTACCTTCTCAATCCTTCTTCCAGGGATACAAACTTCATCCCAAATACCTTTTCGGCTTCGCTGGAATCGACCGGCTCTTCCATCATGATAAAGTCAATGGCCAGGGGCGTCAGCGGCCGTCCGGGAAGGTATTGCAGGAAGGACGCCAGCAGTTTCATGAATCCAGCTGACTGGTGAAACAGAAACCGCCGTTTACCCGCGACCTTCAGGGCCGTACGAATGATCTCATCCATCGTCAGCGCCTGCGGGCCACCCAGCTCAAAGATCCGATTTGTCGCCTGCCGGCTGGTCACTGCTTTCGCTGCGACTCGGGCGATGTCGAAGACGGAAATTGGCTGCACCTTTGTCTTTCCATTACCGATGATGGGAACAAAGGGAAGCACCTTGGCAAAGAGCAGAAACTTGTTGAGGCTCCGGTCCTCCGGACCGTAGATCCATGAAGGGCGCAGAATGACATACTCCATTCCGCTCGAGCGAATGGCATTCTCGGCCATGACCTTGGCTCGAAACCAGGGCTGAGGCTTCTCAGCAGATGTCCCGGCGCCGCTCAAATAAACGAACCGTTTGACGCCGTTCTTCCTGGCTGCATCGACCATCCGCTCCGTGCCGTGCCCGTCCACCGCCAGGTAGGTCCACCCGCGCCGAGGATTCTCGATGGGATGATTCGGGAATTGCACACAGTGGACGACCGCGTCGATCCCCTGAGTTGCGCGCTCCACCGAGGCGAGGTCAGCGATATCGCCCGTGCGCATTTGTATGCGCTCACCCCAGCGATTCCTGGAGGCACCCTGGCGTGACAAACAGCAGACGCGGTGAGCTCCATCAGCCAGCAGCTCTTCGATGATGTGCGAGCCAATGAGTCCCGTCCCGCCAGTGACAAGTATGTTCATACGGGCCTCCAATCCTTTTCTGCGGCCGGCCAATCCTTGTGAAATTATTCCCGTAATAAGAGAAGCCCATTATCTCAAAAAGGGGAAGCGAGGCCAGTGTTTTTTAGGGAGGAGGGAAGAAGAGCAGAGCGAAGAACAAAGAACCCGGTCACAGCGGAAAGGGGGATCGCTCGCTTTGACGGGAGGAGGCTTTGAGGTCCATGTTTCACAGCCATCCCGGGGAAGCGCCAGAATCCAGCGTTTCACTAAACCCGGATAAAATTCCGGTAGTTTGCCGGAGAACTGTTGAATCCGGGAAACACCTTGGCCAGGTTTTTGCAGCCAAGATGCTTATCGACGACTTCACCGAACACATCGCGAAAATCCGTGGTCAGAGCGAGGTCTCGGCCTTCATAGAGGTTTTCGTTCCTCAGCCCCGGCCACCTCGCATAAACCTTTCCACCTTTCACGGGCCCACCCAGGACGAACATGCAATTGGCATGCCCGTGGTCGGTCCCGCGATTCCCGTTTTCGTGTGCCGTGCGGCCAAACTCGGACATGGTTAGCACCACGACATTCTCCATGCGATCGCCCAGATCGGTATGGAGAGCCACCAGCCCCTCACTGAACTCTTTCAGGCGGTTTGCAATCTGCCCTTGCACGTTTCCTTCCCCGGCATGATGGTCCCAACCTCCGATGTCCGTGAAGGCGACCTCCAGGCCAACATTTGCCTTAATGAGCTGTGCGACCTGCCTGAGTGCGTTTCCGAAAGGTCCGTTGGGATAGACCGATCCATTCTCAGGTTGAAATTGCTGGGGATTCATCTTTTTCAGGAATTCCACCGCTTCAAAACTTTCCGCGCCCGTATTTCGCACCCGGTCGCCCGACGAGTTCCCATAGAGCAGTTCAAAGGCTTCGGTCATCTGATCGGTAAACCGGCCGGCCCGGATTCCAAAATCATTCAGGTTTGTAATGGCAATGGCCGGCGCCGGACCATACAAGCTGCGGGGCATCTGGGGGCTCAGGGCGATCCCACGAAAGGGAGTGGATTGCGCAGCCGGTTGAGCCTGCATGAGCCGATTGAGCCACCCATCCGGTGTGGACTTCACGCCGGGCGTGGCGGACTCCATGAAATCCTGTGCGTCAAAGTGGGATCGGGTGTTATCGGGCGAGCCCGCTGCGTGAAGGATGGCCAGGTGCCCCTGATCGTAGAGAGGCTTGAAGGGTGACAGCGATGGATGCAGACCAAAAAAGCCATCCAGATCAATCGCGGTCCCTGTGTCGCCCTTGCGAGGTTCGGGAATCGCGATGGTCGGCCGCATCTGGTAGTAATTTCTCTCGCCAAACGGGACGACGATATTCAGTCCGTCGGCGGCGCCCCGCTGAAAAATGGCGATCAAGATCTTTCGATGCCGAGCAGCATCTGTCCCCGTCAAGTCTTTCAAAGCTGAGGCTCGAAGCAGGAACTTGGGCATGGCCGTAAGAGTCCCCAGACTTGCCGCGGCAAGCCCGGTGGATTTCAAGAAGATTCGACGTGTGACCGTCATATCGCTGACCTCATCTCTTGGAACACGATCCCGCCTGTGCTGGGTCGCATTCCGCGCTTCACCTTACCGGCGTTGAAATTCAGGCGACCCCAGGATCAGCCCCGCGATCTCGACCGGCAGCGCTTTGCTGACGGCTGCCTGCGGTGCGCTCCCATCGGGAATTCGTCCATTGTCGATCCCGGGCGGGGGAGGCGCCTTGCTCAACGCCGCGCGGGTCTGATCGCTCGCCGTCCCCAACAGAAACAGGTTCAGGAGCCGGGTGCGCGCTTCGTCGACCTGCGTCGGCGAAACCTCGCCCAGTAATCCGGAAAGTTCCACGTTCGTTCCGGGGATCCGGTTGGCTGCAAAGGCGAGGGCGAAATTCATGCGAGTGAGGAGCGTGCCCGTGTTCAGCCACTCGCTGGCGCGGTCGGGATACCCGGTGGGCGCCTGGTACATGAACAACGGCTGCCCCATTCGAGCGATGAACTGTAACAAGGGGATCGAGGCATTCGTGTCGCCCCCGGAAGTACGAATCGCACTGACGACGAGCTCGAAAGGGGATTTGACCTTGGCCCGATAGGCCTCTCTAGAGCTGAACTCCGGGGAGTAGAAAATCGCACGCAGCATTTCCCGGATGTCGCCCTCGGTTTTCAGGTAAGTGGCGGCCACTCGCCCAACGAGTGCCTCCGGAGGATCATCCGAAACAAATCGAGTCACCAGTTTTTTTGCGAGGAAGTGTGCGGTGGATGGATGGCGCACAAGGATACGAATGACCTCCTCGGCGTCCTTTTCGCCGCTCGCATGGATCTTGTGCCCAAGGACCGTCTTCACCCCCTTGTCATGGATTCGTTCATTAAAGAAGAATTCACCGCCCTGGCGCGGTTGGAGGATGGTCCAGCCGGTGAAACATCGCGCCACCTCGGTCACATCTTTCTGCGTGTACCCGCCCTCCACGCCCAAGGTATGCAATTCCATGAGCTCCCGGGCATAGTTCTCATTCAAGCCACGTTTCGGATTCCCCGGGTTCTGTGCGGTCGCTGGGGGAGAAGAGGGGCTCCGCGACGGGGGAACAGGCCGCCCCCACGGATCATATCGGCGATTGCCCAACGGCCGGTTTCTTGCATTGCCTCGGCCCCCCCGGGCCTTGGGATGAGGCCCATTGGGATCGGCGCTCAGCCAGTTGTCCAGGTAAAAAAGCATGGCCGGGGAATGGGCCGTCGCCTCCACCAGATCCTTGAATTTCCCCATGGCGTTGGGGCGAATGACATCGCGATCGTATTCCGTCAGCAACCAGCGGTCGGCGCCCTTTCCCGCGAAAATGTTGAAGTGGTTTTCCCAGAAGTCCACCATCTCTTCGTAAAGCTGCCGCTCGCTATACACCGCGCGAATCACCTTGGCCTGTTGCAACTCCTTCACAATTTCCCGCGGTCCCTCAAGCTTCATGTTCGGGGTGCGTGCCTGCTCGGTTGCTGCCGCCTCGATCCGTTGAGGATTGACTCGCCGCAGTGGAACCGGAGGAGCTTCTGCCGTCCCTTCCTTCGACATCATCTCACCGGATGACGGGCCGTCGGGCCGGTTCATCCCCTCCCGCTGCCGTTGCTGCGCCTGCCTGATCACCTGCGGGGGCGGGTACGCAGAGGCGAGCTCAGAAGAGGTCATTTTCAGCGTTTCCAGACCGGCCAGTTTTTGTTCCACCGCCGCGTCGGGGATGCTTTCCGGATGAAGCTGTTGTTCAATAAAATCTTTGATCCCCATCTTCCCGACCCGCTCGATGTCCTCCGGATGGGGACCATAGGTCAGTCGATTCAAGACATGCGCGACCTGCTCCACGCCGGCGAGCATTCCGGCACGATCCGGATTGGCGGCGCGTTCGGGCGATGCCGTGAGATAGGCGGGCTGGAAGGGAACCATGATGAGGGAGAAAAGGGTGAGTGTTTCAACCCCGGCAAGCAGTCCATGGGCCCACAGGCAATGCACGGCGGTATCGAAGCGTTTTAATCGCATCAAACGGAAAAGAGACATCGCAATCTTCTCCTCCAGACCAATTGTCTTCCGGACAACCTCTTGCTTAGACCCAGGGAGGAACTCAAAGTTTAATACAGGAAAGTTCACCGTTCCACGTCACGAACCTCAAGGCGCGAATTGAAGACCGGGTTTCCCGGCTCATGGAATTGCCCTTCGAAGGGAATTCGAGAGAGGCAACTCTTCAGGAAGTTGCCCGATCCTGGCTCCATGGTCCTGAGACCATGAGGGAAGAGGAATGCGGCGGATTCGGTGTCTCGAGCGAGTCAGATCAATTTCTGGATGAGCGTTTCCAGGTTCTCTCGGAGGTTGCGTGAATATCCAGGGTATTTCTTGACGATCTTTCCATTTCGGTCAATGAGAAAACTGGTGGGGAAACCGGAGACATTATACTCATCAGAGATGTCTCCATCATCAATCACGACAGGATAGTTCATTTTGTGCTCGTTGACGAAGCTCTTAATCTCGCTGAGGTCACTCGCGTCGGAGACGCCAACGATCACAAATCCCTTGTCACGGTAAGTATTGTAAAGCTGAACGAGTTCCGGTATCTCCTCCCGGCAGGGTCCACACCAGACGGCCCAGAAGTTCACCAGAACCACCTTGCCTTTGAAGTCGCTCAATTTGACTTCTTTGGCATCCAGGTTCTTTGCCGTAAAATTCACGGACATTTCGCTCCCGGAGGGTGTCTTATTCGGGCTTTTGTTCCCACCGCCCATCTCCAGGTAGGAGCAACTCTCTGTCACCAGGAGAGCTCCCAGTAAGGCAAAAGCCGAGAACACGCCGGCAATCTCTTTCCATTCCCATCTCATTTTGAAGTCAGAGCTCATGAAGAATCGCAATCCCTTCGTCAAATGATTCGCTTGCCTTAAACTTCCCCGGTCCATCACATCAAATTCGAGAACCGGTTCAAGAACGAAAACTTTTGAGACAACCAGTTCAAATTGTTGGTCAAGATCAGTCCCCCGATGGCGATCAGCAAAAGGCCGCTCACCACCTCCACAACCCGGAGGTGTTTTCGGAACGATTTATAAAACCCAAAAAACCGGTCAACGCTCAGGCTGACAAGGAGAAACGGAATACCCAATCCCAGGGAGTAAACGGAAAGCAACAAAATCCCCTGCAGGACCGAATCCCGGGTGGCCGCGATCGCCAGGAT
Source organism: Terriglobia bacterium (assembly GCA_049685715.1). Classification (GTDB taxonomy): domain Bacteria; phylum Acidobacteriota; class Terriglobia; order JAIQFV01; family JAIQFV01; genus JAIQFV01. Next base: position 5,626 of record JBAVHJ010000094.1, read on the forward strand.
TCCTGAAAGGATGGGTCCGATACACGGCGTCCATCCAAACGCGAAAGCCAGACCAATGACAAAGGACCCCAGGATACCCGCCTTGCCGGCCTTGTTGAACCGCGCCTCCCGATACAAAAGCCCGATCTTAAAGAGTCCGGTGAGATGCAGTCCGAAAATGATGATGACTACCCCTGCAATCTGGAGGAACAGCCGGTGATGACGCTGAATGGCCCGACCTACCGTCGTTGCCGAAGCGCCCAGGGTGACGAACACCACGGAAAATCCGATGATAAACAGAATCGAATGGAGCAATATCTTTCCCGTGGCGCGGGGCTGTTCGACCTCATCCGTCTTGCGCAGATCTTCAACGGACACTCCGGTGATGTAGGAGAGGTAGGCGGGAACCAGGGGGAGCACGCACGGGGAGAGAAAAGAGATCAATCCTGCGATGAAGGCCGCCGCCAATCCTACGCTACCGCTTTCCATTGGAGTCGATCTCCTCGTCTAGCCAATCCATCAATGGGTATGATAGCATACGAATCCTGAAATAGCAGTTTTCGTCCAAGGTCCCATCAGTCGACTACGCCTGAACGAGCACCCTGAAGACCGCTGCACAAATTCTGATTTTGGAACCTTCCCCAGCAGTTCGGCGGCAAAGATTCCAGTTTAACCTCCATGAGTTCATGAGAGTTTTCATCGGCAAATTCACCAAAATCTTCGTGGCGGTCATCGGGGGGACTGCCATCTTTTACCTCTTTGAGGACAGCCTGCCGGACATCTTTCATCACAAACTCTTCACCTTCGACTGGGGACTTCTCCTCGATTTCTGGATCTGCGTCCTCCTGTGGGTTATTCTCGACCTCTTCAGCAAATTCCGCTTCCGTCTCCGCACAAAGAAATAACACCCGCGACCATCCGGCGAGTGTTAGGTTTTCCACGTTTGTTACATCGGGGAAAGACTCTTACAGGCTTTTACAACTCGCCAAGACTCCCGGAAAAACTGAAGAAACCCGGGAGCTCATCCAAGAATTCATTTGCATGTTCGCTATTTATTCGCCTATGA
>JBAVHJ010000095.1:0-25298 GCA_049685715.1 Terriglobia bacterium
GAGTTTGACCGGCGCATGTATGACGAGATAAAAATCTTTACAGGCAATGCGAATCCCAACCTGGCACACGAAATTGCCCGGTACCTGAAGCTGCCGGTGGGCCAATGCGCCCTGAAGCGATTCGCTGATGGCGAGATCAATTTCCAGATCTTCGAAAACGTCCGCGGCGCCGACGTTTTCATCATCCAGCCCACGTGCCGGCCCGTCGATTCAAATCTCATGGAGTTGCTGGTGATGCTCGACGCGTTCAAGCGTTCCTCGGCCCGGCGAATCACGGCGGTCCTGCCCTATTACGGCTATGCCCGGCAGGATCGCAAAGACAAGCCGCGAGTTCCCATTTCCGCCAAGCTGGTGGCCGATCTGCTGACCACGGCGGGCGCGGATCGCGTCCTGACGATGGATCTGCATGCGGCTCAGGTCCAGGGGTTTTTCAACATTCCCGTGGATCACCTCTATGCCGGACCGGTCATCATCAAGTATTTTAAGAAACGGAAGATACCCAATTTGATGGTGGTTTCTCCGGACACCGGGGGCGTCGAACGGGCCCGCTCCTATGCCAAGCGGCTGGAGTGCGACCTCGCCATCGTCGACAAGCGCCGCGAAAAGGGGCAGGAGGCCGAGGTCATGAACGTCATCGGCGAGGTCAGCGGCCGCAATACCTTGATCGTCGATGACCTCATTGACACCGCAGGCACCCTGGTGCGTGTCGCCCAGGCACTCAAGAAGAATGGCGCCAAGCGAATGTTGGCCTGCTGCACGCATCCGGTCTTTTCGGGGGATGCCCTGGCCCGGATTGAAGGTTCGGAGATTGAAGAAGTCGTCGTCACGAATTCAGTGACCACCGATCCAATTTGCAATTCGAAGAAGATTACGTGTCTGACGATCGGCCCGCTCCTGGGCGAAGGGATCAAGTCGATTCACCAGGAAACGTCCATTAGCCGGCTCTTCGACAAGAAGGTTTGACCCGCGGGATTTGACTCGCGCTCCATGGAACCCCGGTGCTCCATGGCTATTTGAAAACCGAATGTTCTAATTCAACCATGATAATCCCCTACGGGGGGATGAAAGTAGGTGAGGCATGAAAGCACTCAACGTTCAGGCAAAAATCCGGACAGAACGAGGCAGTCGCGCGGCGCGGCGCGTCCGGCGCCAGGGTCTAATCCCCGCGGTGGTTTACGGGGCCTCGAAACAAACACTTTCCCTCCTCGTCAATCCCAAAGAGATTCTTTCCATCCTGAATTCCGAGACCGGGCACAATAGTATTTTTACGCTCGAGATTGAAGGCCATGGAAAACAGAATGTTCTGATCAAGGACTGGTTGTTTGAGCCGGTGAAATCGGCATTGTTGCACGCCGATTTTTACCGCATCGCCATGGATAAACCCATCGAGGTGACCGTCCCCATCCGCACGGTGGGAGAAGCACAGGGTGTGAAGTTGCAAGGGGGCATTTTGGAAATCGTTCTCCGTGAAGTCGAGATCCTGTGTTTGCCGGCCGATATTCCCGATCATATTGAAGTGGACGTCACGGAACTGGTGTTTGGAACCAACATCCGCGTGGGCGATCTGAAGGTCGACGCCAAGATCAAGATCCTCTCGGATCCCAACTTGACCGTGGCTCACCTCACCTCAGTAAGAGAGGAGAAGCCGGCAGCCGAGGCCCTGGAAGGAGCCGCTCCAGAGGCCCCAGCTGAACCTGAGGTCATCAAGAAGGGCAAGGTGGCTATCGAGGGCGAGGAAGCCCCCGAAGAAGCGGAGAAAGGCGAGAAGAAGTAGCCTGTGCTCTGAGGCGTGCTCCGTCGTGCTGGAGGACGCAACAAGAGAGAATCAACCATGCGAATGATTGTAGGTTTGGGAAATCCCGGGGAACGATATGAAATGACACCCCACAACCTGGGCTTTCTCGTCATCGATGAGCTGGCCCGGTTGTTGGGGATTTCAGTGAGAAGACAGGAGGCGGAATCGCTCCTGGGGGTGGGACGTTCCGGCGAAAAGGAATGGGTCTTGGTCAAACCGCAGACCTACATGAACCTCAGTGGACGGGCGGTGAAACGGCTCCTGGAACACTGGGAAGCAACCCCCCGGGATTTGATCGTGGCGGTGGATGATCTCGATCTCCCCTGGGGCCAGCTCCGGGTCCGCGAACGCGGAAGCGCCGGCACGCACAATGGGATGCGCTCCATTGTGGAAACGATTGAAAGCACCGAATTTCCAAGGGTCCGCATGGGGATTCGCCCGGATCACCCCGTGGAAGATGCTGCGCAGTTCGTTCTTTCGCCTTTCGGGAAGCGGCAGCGCACCGGAGTGGATGAATTCGTGGGACGTGGGGCGCAAGCGGTTCTCACTCTCGTCAATCAGGGAACGCGGGCCGCCATGAACCAATTCAATGGGCCGACCGAAGAACCCGCCATCGCGGGCAAGGGATCTGAGGGATCGCGGAGTTAGCAGTATTCAACAGCCGTACCAGAGATAAGGAGAGTTTTGTGGAACGACTTTATGAAATCATGTTCATTGTCAATCCGAACACAACGGATGAGGACGTTGACAAGCTGGTTGCCCAGTTCGAAACGACGGTCACCACGACGCACGGAGAGACGCAAAAAGTGGAACGACTGGGCAAGCGCCGGCTTGCCTACAAGGTCGGAAGATTCTGGGAAGGTAATTATGTCTTGTTCACGGTCAAAGGGGGGGGCGAGACCGTCAAGGAATTTGAGCGACGCTTGAAGGTCACCGACGCCGTCATCAAGTACCTCACAGTCCGCGTCGATGAGGACTTGAAGCGCCTGGAGAAGATGAAAGCCAAGCGGGCGGCGCGGGCGGCCAGAAAACCGTCTCGTCACCCCGTGGCTCCCGCTCCTGCCCCCGTGCCGGAGAAAGCCCCTGAGGTGGTCCCGCCGGAACCGGGTACCCCCGCGGCGAGCTGATCCGATGGAGCAGGTCGCGCTGCGGGGCATCGGCGCGAGGGAGATCAACGTGATTATCCTCCCGGCCCTTCCCGAGAGCCGACAGCAGGCGTCGGGAGATGCGGCCGGGAGCCAGCGGGCCGCACGGAATAATTTCTAAGGAGTCCAACATGGAGAATCGAAGCAGCAACTACCCTGCAAGTCGGTCAGGTCAACAAGGATCCTCCTCGCGAGGAGGCCAGGACCGCCCGGGCGGACGCCGTGAATTTGTGAGGCGACGCCGGGTATGCAAATTCTGCGTGGAAAAGATCGATTACATTGATTGGAAAGACTATCGCACCCTCATGCAGTTTGTCCCCGAACGAGGGAAGATCATGCCGCGCCGGCTGTCCGGGGTTTGTGCCCCTCATCAGCGCCGCCTGATGGAAGCGATCAAAAAGGCACGCAACATCGCGCTCCTTCCCTTCGCTGCGGAATAGGACACGCTAGCGGGAGGAAGGGTCTGCCGGAAGATCGAGTGTAGGGGCGTCTGCCGCGGCGGACCGTGCGCCCCTGCCAGAGCCGCTTGGAACGCGGAATCCGCTGTCACCGATGGAGGAATCATGGAAGTCATTTTGAAGGAAGCCATAGAGAAGCTGGGAGCACAGGGCGAGGTGGTGAAAGTCGCTGACGGTTATGCCCGGAATTACCTGCTCCCGAAGAAACTGGCGCTTGCCGCCTCGCCGACAAATCTTAAAAAGATTGAGCACATCAAGATTGCCGGCTTGAAGAAGGAGGCGACCGAGAAGAAACAGGCGGAAGAACTGGCCGCCCTGGTCAACCCGCTTATCGTTACGATCGCCCGGAAGGTGGGCGAAAAAGAGGTCCTGTATGGTTCCGTGACGGCGATTGATATTGCCGACGATCTGAAACGGCAGGGCTACGAGATTGACAAGCGGAAGATTCACCTCGAAGAACCCCTTAAAACACTGGGTGAGTACTCCGTGGCGATCAAGCTCCATCGCGAGGTGACCGCCACAATCAAGGTGAACGTGATCCCTGAAGCCACGAGCTAGCATCATTAAGGACGTTTCATGGGCGCCTCTCTGAAGCGACTCGCATAACCCGTGCGGTTGTGCCTGTCGCTTTTTTGTTTGGAGGCGCCCTTTGAATGTGAGCTTGCCGCTTCTGTACGGTCACCGGCCCCCTTGCTGTGAATATCCTGTGCACCGGATGTGGAAGACTGATGCTTCAGTCCCCCTTTCTGTCAAGCCGAATCTGTTTCTTGAAGAAAATTTTTTCCTGCGAATCTTCTTGAAGAGTTTGCTTCTACGTTCTAGATTGAATCGTCCTTCTTCCGGATTGATTTTCATTTCCGCCAGGCCAGAGAACAGCCTTTACTGAATCCCTGAACATGTCCACTGATCAACTCATCGAAAAAAGCATGCCCCACAACGTGGAAGCCGAGCGTTCCGTTCTCGGCGTCATCCTGCTCGACAATGCAGCATGCAATACGGTGGTCCCCATTCTAAAGGGCGAAGATTTCTACCTCGACAGCCACCGTCGCATCTTCGGCAAGATCTTCCAGCTTTCCGAATCGAATCACGCCATCGACCTCGTCACCCTGGCGGAAGCACTCGCGCGCGGCGGCGAACTGGAAAGCGTGGGCGGAGCGTCATATCTCTCTTCACTCACCGATGGAATGCCGCGCTCCGCAAACGTGGAATACTACGCAAAGATCGTCAAGGAAAAGGCCTTGTTGCGGAGGATGATCCACGTATCGAATGGGATCATTCAGCATTGCTTCGAAGCCAGCGAGGACGCGGAGACTCTCCTGGACAAGGCGGAAAATGATATCTTCCAGCTGGCGGAAGCCCGCATCCAGAGCGGCTTTTATGGCATTAAGGATATCGTTAATGCGAGCTTTGAAACGATCGATAAACTTTACGACCGACGCAAGCACGTCACCGGCGTTCCGACCGGTTATGAAGATCTGGACCATCTCACCTCCGGCTTGCAGCCCTCCGAACTCATCATCCTTGCGGCGCGCCCCTCGATGGGCAAGACCGCGTTTGCTTTGAACATCGCCGAGAATGTGGCCATCCGCGATCGGAAAACGGTGGCGATTTTCAGCCTCGAAATGTCCAAGGAGGCATTGCTGATGCGCCTGCTTTGTTCTCAGGCGCGTGTGAATGCGCACACCCTGCGGCGAGGTCTTCTTCTAAAGACGGACTATGGCAAGTTGTCGATGGCCCTGGGCGAGTTGGCAGAGGCGCCCATTTTTATTGATGACACGCCCGCACTCACGGTCATGGACATGCGGGCAAAATCCCGCCGGCTCAAGAAGGATCATGACCTGGCCCTCGTGATTGTGGACTATCTGCAATTGATGAGCGGTGGGGGACGGTTTGGGAATCGGGTAGAGGAAGTCTCCTCGATTTCTCGCGGGCTCAAAGCGCTTGCGAAAGAGTTGCGGGTGCCCGTCATCGCTCTCTCGCAACTTTCCCGGGCACCGGAGAAAGAACGAAAGGGCCACCGACCCCAACTCTCCGACCTGCGGGAATCCGGATCGATCGAACAGGATGCGGATGTGGTGATGTTTATCTTCCGGGAAGAGATGTACAACCAGACTGAGGAGAACCACGGCATCGCTGAACTGATCATTGGCAAACAACGCAACGGCCCGGTCGGCAAAATAAACCTGGTTTTCCTGGAGGACTACACCCGCTTTGAAAGACTCCAGATGGAGGATTAGCGGACCGGGTGCCTTTGCCTTCCCTTTGATTAAGCCTCAGGGCCAACTGTCTGCGATTCTTTGACCCCCTCAATTCATTCTTCCTCAATAGGTCTCCTGTCCCTGGCTGTCTCCCGAATTCATTACCTTTCGTCCTGCCTCCTCCTTCTCGCGCCGCTTGGATCTTTGTTTTCTTGGAATTTGGTTTCCCCGTCTACTTCTTCAGTCCCGCTGCAATCTCCTCTAACGCTTCGAGGGAGCGAATGATGATGTGCCGCCCCTCCACGGCGATGAGCTCTTCGCTTTGAAACCGGCCGAGTGTGCGCGACACCAGCTCGCGCACCGTTCCCATTTGAGCGGCAAATTCCTGCTGTGAGAAAGGCAATTCGATTTCCAGGCCGGCGGGCGTCTTCCTGCCTCGGGCCTCGGCCAGGGTGACCAGCCGCCGCGCAATGCGTTGACTGACTTCCTTCAACGACAATTCCTCGACCAGGGTCACCATCTTGCGCAGGCGCTGCCCCAGGGAGCGAATGACTGCCAGCGCCAGCTCGGGGTGCTGGCGCACCAATGATTCAAAATCGCGCCGGGCGATGAAGAGAAGCTCCGAATCCTCCACACACTGGGCCGTGGCAGGATAATGCCCCCCATCAAACAGGGGCAACTCAGCCACTGGCGTCCCCGGCAACTGAATCTCCAGAGATTGCTCGCGCCCGCTGGGCGAACTCTTCAGGATTTTCACTGCACCGCGGCCGACCACAAACAACCCTTTACACTCATCGCCCTCCGAGAAAAGCAATTCACCCTTGGAATAAGTTTTTTCCACGGCGCGCTCTGACAAGGCCGCAATTTCGTTTTCACCCAGGTCACGAAAGAACGGGACTTTCTTTAAGAGCAGGGCCTTTTCCACTTAACTCTCCCTTCGAACGGATCCATCCGCCTTCTTGTTTTATTCAGACTCGAAGTCTAGCCCAATCCTCTGGATTTTCAAACAAGGGCGTGACTTAGGTCATCTTCGGAGCGGGCGCAAAGCTGTACAATGGTTCCGCCGCTGATGTGGAGGGTCTTCTGCTAACATGCCATGGCGACTCGCGAGGGGCCGGATGCCTGGAGTCAGAAGAGCAGGTGTCAGGTGTAGGGTGCCAGGTGTCGGGAAGACACGTCTCAGTGGTCAGAGGAAATGACCGAAAGCCGGAGGCCCGAAGCGAGAAGGCAGAAGTCGGTGTCAGAAGTCAGACGAGCAGTTGCCTGTTCCCAGTTCTCAGTTCTCAGAGAAGAGCGGCGGAGACTGAAAGCAATATACCGAGGGTCACCTCTTACGATTCATAAAAAGAGTGCTTTGAATTTTCGATCCTCATACTTTGAACATTGAACATGGAACTTTGAACTGGATCATCAGACTTTGAACCTTGGACTTGGGACTTTGGACTCTGAGATTCAACTTGGAACTTGGAACCTTGAACTTTGAACTTTTTCTTATATGACCGCAAAGCAGTTCTTCCCGAAGGAGCATGGAACGTGGGCGATGCTGCTCATCCCCTGGGCTGTGGGATGTGGCATCGCGGGTCGTTGGGGGGGAAAAGAACTTCTGTTACTCGTTGCGATGCTGATGCTTTTCCTGGCCCAGACCCAGATTATGAATTGGCTCCGGCTACGATTTGCCAGCACTCCTGCGACGCGTTCCCTCATCCGCGTTCGGATCCTTGTTGTCCTGTTTTCCCTGATGGGAGCCCTGGCCGTTGCGCCGCTCATCGTGATCTACCATCTGAATGCCCTGCTTTACTTTGGAGCGATTGCCCTGGTGTTGATGGTGATCAGTATGGTGCTGGTGATGCGGAAGCTGGATCGCTCGTTGGCCGGACAAATCCTCGCTTCCGCCGGCCTTTCCTTGAGCGCCCCGCTCGCTTATTACGTCGCCACGGGAGCGGCCAATCATGTGGCTTTGGAGCTGTGGTCGGTTAACTTCCTGTTCTTCCTGGGAGGGGTGTTTTACGTTCAGCTGAAGATCGACGCTCTTCCCCAACGGGTCCGGCTCAATTCGACCGAGGCGAAGTTCCGGTTTGCGGGATTCACCCTGGCCGGTGATGCCGCAATACTCGCCCTCGTGTTTCTCACGGTTCGGCTGGGCTCCTTGTCGCCTCGAATCATTCTCGCATTCGCGCCCACCTTCATTCAGGCCCTTATCGGCACGCTCCGGCTGGATCGTCCAGCACGGCTCAAAAGAGTCGGGATCATCTCCACAGCACATTCGATTTTGTTTGCGCTCCTGGTGATTTGGCTGGCGTGAGAAAAGTTGTCAGGTCTCAGCAGCGAATCCGGAGGTTGCTCCACGTTCACAACAAGTCTACAATCCCTTATCTCTCATCAAGAATTTTGGATATCCAACAATTAAGCATGATCACGACTTAGACGCTTTCCCATGCGAGGCTCCTGGCAAAAATCATTATGTTGATTATTGCCGATGATCTACGATAGGGCCTCCATGGCTGACAATTGAGAACTGACAACTCGTATCCGGCAACTGCCCACTCTTCTCATGAATCTAGACAAGCTTTTTCTGCTGGCAACCCTGTTGATCATGCTCGTCAATATCGTTGGTTGGGAAGGCCTTCGACGGAATTTCCGGCTGGCGCGGGGGGAAGAGCCCTCGTCGCGGGATCTCCTCTTCGTGCGGACGCTTTTGCCGTGGGTGGTGCGCCTGGAGTTTCTCTACTATCTCTTACTCGCCGTCTTTGCCATCGCCAAACCAGGAAGATTCCCAATCGCAATTGTGTTCTTCCTGGTTCTCTACCATGCCGCCGGGTTCGTGCTGAGTGAAAAGTACGCCATCTACAAACAGCTGGAAGACTATCGCTCCTATGTCCGAAGGGCTTCCTCCCCGAAGCAACTTCTCATCCTGCGAATCATCTCCTTCCTAGACGGATTTGAGATGGTCCTCTTGGTTTATTTGTGCTTGATTCTGATACGAAGAATCTAGAGTGGCTTTCAGCAATCAGCGGTCAGCCATCAGCCGTGAGCTTTCAGCTCTCAGCCCTCGGCTTTCAAGAATCAGCTATTTGCTTGCAGGCGTCACCTGTTAAGGATCAGCATTCAGCCAACAGCGGTTAGCAAGAAAACCAGACGCTGTCATCCTTCGGCAACTCGCCGTGTGAATGAGATCTCCAAGAACAAATGAACTTGCCCATCGACCTCCAGTAATCCTGGTACGAAGGCTACCGATCGTGCTGACTCACAGCTGATTGCTACTTTTCAAACTTCAGGCGGGTCACTTTGATGGCAGGGTGCTGGTGATTCCAGTCGGGGGGAAGGCCCTCGAAACCGATTGCAAGCTGGCGGGATTCACCGGGTTTCAGAGCGGCCTTGTGCTCATCGATGGGTCGTTTGGACTCCCGGAGCACGATCTGACCGAGGACGTCAGAGAAATAAAACGTGAGTTCAAGCAACGCCACGGGGCGTGAGTCATGGTTGGTGAGCGTCGCGTTCAGGTAGCGGACGTGATCCCCGAGAAAGTTTTCACCGGAATTAAAGTACACATGGTTGATTTCGATGTGCGATCCGGACTCCTCGGCCGTTCGAATCATCTCCTCATCTGCAGCGGCCCGGCGTCGATCCTGAATCCGCGAAGCCAGGAAAGCCACCAGGGCAAAAAGAAGGAAGAAAGCAACGATTCCCCCAATAATGCGAGGAAGATTCGTTCCCTCCTGGGGGCGCTCCGGGGATGGATTGATCATGGACATGAAAAAGGGTTACTTGAAATGGACATCCGGAAGGTGAGCCCTTCTGCCTTCGTACAACACCTCAAAATGCTTCAAGGAAACATCCGGCACTGAACCATTCTTCAACTTCCGCTGACGACCATGCGGGAGATCTTGAAGGTCGGAGAAGCGACCGCATCGCGAAAGTCCGAGTCATTGGCGACGGCCTCGATAGACAATAGCATTTCCGCGAGGTTTCCCGCAATCGTGACTTCCTCAAACGGAAAGGTCAATTTCCCCTTTTCAATCCACCGTCCGGACGCACCCCGCGAATAATCGCCCGTGACCACATTCACGCCGAAACCGATCAAATCGGTGACATAGACTCCGCGATCGACGGATTGGATCAGTTCCTCGGGCGTGGCCTTCCCCGGCTTCAAGTAGAAATTCGTGGGGCCGATCCCCGGCGATCCGGAAACCTGCCTGACCGCATTGGCCGTGGTGCGCAATCCCAGTTTACGGGCAGCGTAACAATTCAACAGATAATTCTTCAAGACGCCATTTTCGATGACCGGAGTGGTTTGAGACGGGACCCCTTCCCCGTCAAACGGCGAGGTCCCCAACCCTCCCTTCATGAGGCCATCATCAATCACTGAGACGCATGGAGCGGCCACTTTGTTCCCGAGTTTTCCCACCAGGAAGGAGGCATGTCGATAGATGGAGTTTCCTGACACGGCGTCGACCAGATTCTCGACCACCGTGCGTGCGGTGAGCGGATCAAAAATGACCGGAACCTCACAGGTTGAAACTTTCCTGGCTCCCAGTCGACTCAAGGCGCGCTTTGCCGCGTTGGCCCCGACCACCTCAGGCGTTTCGAGCCGGGCCAGGTCCACGGCATTCGAGTACCATCCGTCCCTCTGCATCGACACCCTCCCACTGCCATCCGGGACTTTTTCCGCAGCGATCGGGATGGTCGTCAGCGAACAACCGGAACTCCGGTACTCTCCCGAAAATCCATTGGAATTGGCGAGGATGACGCGCTGGAGCGAACTGCTGAATGATGAACCGTCGGAATTGACAATACGCGGATCATAATCCAGGGCTACCTTTTCTGAGTCTCTAGCGAGGCCGATCTTTGTTTCGGTATTGAGGAGCGCAATGGAATCACTGTAAATGTCGAGGTTCGTTTCGATCGGATGCAACCATTCCCTCTCCGGCAACCCGGCACACGCATCGGGAGAAGTGATACGGGCCAACGCCAGCGTGTCTTCAAGAAGACGAGTCAAACTGCTTTCGGAGAGGTCGGAGGTGTGCGACGTGGCCGTCTGCAACCCTGCCCCCTCACTCGAGCGAAAAAAGACCCGGAACCCCAATCCCTTTGAGCCCGATTCCTTGAGGGTTTCAATCTCCTGACGGCGGATAGTCACCGAAAAATCATCCCCTTCCACGATCAGGCAGTCAGCCGCCGCCGCGCCACGCTCAATCGCGCGTCGGACGAGATCGCCGGCTAGTTGTTTGAGATCAGTCATGGTGATACGAGGTGTCGGGTGCCGGGTGTCAGGGATCGGGTTTAAAGAGATGCTTTCGGAAACCGCCAGAGAAGACCGAGGTCACAGGCCAGATCGAGGAGCCAGCGCAAGAAGGTTGACCGTCAGGAGGAGGTCCGCGGGAGGGAAGCAAAATTCCAAAATCTAACCCTGACTGCTCCTCCCTGGACTCTGACACCTGGCCCCTGATCCCTGATTTCTTATCCCTGCGTCCCACCCACAGTAATTTCACTCACTTTGATGGTGGGGATCCCGACGCCGACGGGGACAGACTGACCGTCCTTCCCACAGACGCCGATTCCCTCATCCAGTTTCAAGTCGTTGCCGACCGCCACAACCTTGGTCAGAACGTCGGGGCCGTTGCCGATCAGCGAAGCACCCCGGACCGGAGCCGTTATTTTCCCATCTTCAATCAGGTACGCCTCTGATGCCGTGAACACAAACTTACCGTTGGTGATGTCCACCTGGCCCCCGCCAAAGTGAACTGCGTAAAGGCCGCGTTTGACCGAGCGGATGATGTCTTCCGGAGATTCACTTCCCGCAAGCATAAACGTGTTGGTCATGCGGGGCATCGGAATGTGAGTGTAGTTCTCACGGCGACCATTGCCGGTGGGTTCCATTTTCATCAGATCGGCGCTGAGACGATCCTGCATGTAGCCGCGGAGGATCCCTTTTTCAATCAGGACGGTCTGGTGGGTGGGTGTCCCCTCATCGTCGATATTGAGCGAGCCTCGACGGGTGGGAATAGTCCCGTCATCAACGACCGTGCAGAGGTCCGATGCTACGCGCTTTCCAATCAATCCGCTGAACGCAGATATTTTCTTGCGATTGAAATCTGCTTCCAAGCCGTGACCGATCGCCTCGTGGAGCAGGATGCCCGGCCAACCCGGACCGAGGACGACTTCCATCGGTCCCGCGGGACACTCGAGGGCGGAGAGTTGAAGCAAGGCTTGTCGCGCGGCTTCGCGGGCAAAGTAGGCTGGAGGATGAATCCTCTGGAAGAAATCCATCCCAATCCGCCCGCCCCCGCCGTACACTCCATCGGCCCGGCGGCCCTCTGCATGCGCGATGCAGAATACCGTCAACCTGGAAAGGGGCTGATCATCGGCCGCTATATGGCCTTTCGACGTGGCGATCAACACTCGCTTCAATTCATCAGCGTAACTGACGATGACTTCTCTGATCCGTGGGTCATAGGCCCGAGCTGCTTCGTCCCCTTCACGGACCAGTGCGATCTTTTCATTCACGTCGAGATCAATAGTGGGATGCTCCACCGGATAGAGATTGTGTCCCGCAATCGAACCGGAGATCCCTACCGAAGCGATCTTTCCGGCGCTCTCCGCAATGTGGGCCGCGGTCAGGGCTGATTTCTCAACCTTCTCGCGCGAAAGGTCATCAGAATAGGCATACCCGGTTTTCTCGCCGGAAAGCACGCGAACTCCTACTCCTACAGAAATTCCCCTCGTCGCCGACTTGACGATAGATTCTTCCAGGTGGACCGACGAGGTCGTCCGGTATTCAAAATAAAGATCGGCGTAGTCGCCTCCCCGCGATAGCGCCAGTCCAAGGTAGTGCTCCAAATCCCTTTCAGTCACCCCAAACTGGGTTCTGAAGAATTCCTTTGAATTCGGGCGTTCCGTCATAGTCATTACCCCCCGGATCGCACTAGACCCTCACCTCAACACCGGCGGATGAAAAGTCTACGGGAAATGATTCCTCATCGAAGTTCCTCTGCTCCCGGTCCGAACCCGGGCATTGGGGACGGGTTCAGCTTCAGATCTGAAGGCTGACCGGTTCACGAATTACTGTATTTCTAACGAGATTTTTTCGGCTGCCCTGCTGGAGTCGTAGCTCTTCAGGCCGCCAAGAGTATCTGTTGGCTGCAACCGGCGGTCAGGAGTCTCCGGGTTCAGGCCGCTTGGGCTGACGATTGCTGAATCGTCCTCAGGAATTCCTTGGTCACGTCCTTGTAATCGAACTGGAAATCGGTACGCCAAGTCGCCTTGTGGCGAGTCTCATACTCGTTCTGCAGTTTTTCGATATCGGAGAAAATGTTCTCGGAGCGATTAAGGCAGAGATACTGGTCGACATGAGTTGTTTTTCGGTCGGTCACGGTGACCAGATAGACTTCGTTAATGATCATGCGAAACCCCCATCATGCGTGAATTCGAATTGAGGCCCAGTTCTTGCTTAACCTGGACGTGCCTTTGAGCCGAAGTCCGCCTCTCAAGCCGGTTAATGCGGCTCCAAACAGCACTTGAGAATAGCATAAAAGAAATGTGATGAGAACATATTGCACAGGCCGATTACTCCCCGGGATGTGCCCTCTCCTTCCCGCCATTTTGTTCAAGCCGCTTGTTGCAAAGCGGAACGTTAGCCATTATCCTTCGGGAGGATGGATCGACGGATTGACGTCTCAGGGATTCCACAAGGATCCCCTTACAGAAGGAGAAGAAAACCTGAAATGAAACTCTCTTGGAAGAAGAAAATTATCATGAGGGGTTGGGTCCTGGCTGCGTTTCTTGGGACCACTTCGGCGCTCGCCCGCGATTTCTCCTCGGAGATGGAGCTCAAGCTCCGTGTGGAGCGTTACTTGATCCGGTATTTCCAACTGGCGCCACAGGAGTCGCTTACCGTGGACCAGATCTGGTCGGTTGAAAACCCTTCGATGTGGGGGCTCTCAGTGACCAAGAAACAAGCCGGGAAGACCTCCACGGAGGTCTACATGCTATCCAAGGACCTGAAACAGCTCTCGCTCGGTCGGGTACTTGATTTCAGCAGGGATCTGGATGCCGAGAACCTCGAAAAAATAAACCTGAGCGATGCCCCTTCCCGCGGTCCAAACAACGCCCTGGTCACTTTGATCACCTACTGTGACCTTCAGTGCCCGGATTGCAAGGCCATGTCAGCCAATCTGAGAAAGGTTTTCCCTGCTTATAGCGATAGTGTACGATTCGTGTTCAAGAATTTTCCGTTGATGAGTAAGCATGCCTGGGCCGAGGCGGCTGCCGTGGCCTCCCGCTGCGCATTCGTCCAGAGGGCCGATGCTTTCTGGAGTTTTTATGACTTCTTTTACACCCACCAGGACAGCGTCACCAAGTCCAACATCCGAGAAAAAGCGCTCGATGTAGGAAAACAGGCGGGCCTCGATGCCAACCGGTTCGCCGCGTGCTACGATTCCAAGGCAACGCTTCCGGACATTCTGAAAGATCTCTTTGAAGCCAACACGCTGGGGGTACGGGGAACGCCGACCCTACTTGTAAACGGGCGCTTCGTCTTTAACGAGGAGATGACTGAACAGGACTATCACAAACTGATTGACGAGGCCTTGGCGACCCATAATCGGTAGGTTTCCTTCGAATTCTTAGATTCAAGGAATGACGAAGGCCTTCGGTGCAGGCGTACGCTGGTTATTTTGCGTGGCTTTTGGAACCTGTTGAATTCTCGATAATCATGTAACGCGATTCTTTGATTTATTGTCGCGGACCCCTGGATCTCGGATTTATGTGCGTGAAGAAGAAATCGCCGGATAGCGCCAGACCTGAATAGTTAAATCTCACTGTCCACATCCGTACATTTGCAGTAGAATCTCAATCGTGTTGTCCCTTGGAGATTTGAGGTCTCGACACAACTGTAATTATCCCCCAAGACTAAGGTTTTGATCCTTCTCTCTAGCGGTTATGTGGGCCTTTCCGCCCGTAAGGGCACGACTTCTGTAGTACTGCTCAGTTCCCCCATAACCTATAAAGACACGACTTTTGTGGCCCTGTTCAGTCACCCCCCTAACCTGTAAGGGCACGACCTTTGTTGCGCTCAATCTCCCCCCTAACTTGTAAGGGCACGACTTTTGTTGCGCCGCTCAATCTCTCCCCTAACTTGTAAGGGCACGACTTCAGTCGTGCCGTCCAGACTCTCCCCCTTAACATCCCCCCGGGCTTTAGCCCCTGGAGCAAATCCATGGCAAAACCTCATCGTGGCCCAAGTTCTGAAGGAACCTTCTTCATCACAGCAAACACCTGGGAACGCCGCCAAATCTTTCGATCTGATCCTCTGGCAAGATTATTTTTGGACGTTCTCTATGACTATCGAATGAAATCTCGTTATTCCTTACACGAATTCACACTCATGCCGGAGCACTTTCATATAATCATCACAACAGGAAAGCAAACAACCTTAGAGCGGGCTGTGCAGCTAATCCGGGGCGGTATTCGTATCGGGTTGGGAAAGAGTTAAACTCTTCGCTTGAGATATGGCAGCCAGGTTTCGCAGATCATGAGATTCTAGACACAAGAGATTATGCCACCCACAAAGCCTACATTTGGGAGAACGCCGTAAGACGTAAGCTCGTTGAAGAGGCCAATGAGTACATTTATTGTTCTGCCTATCCGGGCTTTGAATTGGATCCGGTACCGAAGGTCTTTCGGGACTAAAGTCCCTGAATATTCTTGGGCGACCCAGCGGCACGACTAAAGTCGTGCCCTTACCTATTGTTTCATCAGGCGGCATCTCGTTTCATCAGGCGGCATCTCGTTTCATCAGGCGGCATCTCGTCTCATCAGGCGGCATCTCGCCTCATCAGGCGGCATCTCGCCTAGTCAGACGACATCGGAGGGTGACTCAGAAACCGACGGGGTAATATGACTGTCGATCTTCAGGTGTCGAAGCCGAAGTCCAAACACGCTGGCGCTCAAAGTGCAGGCGAGACCCCCGAAGATGACGGCAGAAGGAGCGCCGTACCGCTGGGCCAGAAATCCTGCCATCAAACTCCCAAACGGGGCCACGCCAAGAAACATCATGGTGTAGAGCCCCATAACGCGACCCCGCATGGTATGACTGACCATCGACTGGACCAGCGTATTTGTCGATGCCATCTGGACCATGAGACAAAAACCCGCGGGGACCAGCAGGATCAGTGACAATCCGAACGACTTCGAAAATCCAAACAGCACCAGGCTCACGCCGAATCCGGCCGAAGCCCAGGCCACGACCCGATCCAATCCCAGGAGGTGTTTTCGCCTCGCCAAAGAAAGAGCCGCCAATAAAGCACCAAAGCCCGTGGAGGTCATCAACCATCCCAGACCCTTGGGCCCGCTGTGAAGCACCTTATCCGCAAAGATGGGCATGAGCACCATGTAAGACATTCCCAGCAGGCTGACGACTCCGAGTAAAATCAACAGCGACCTTATGGCTACGTTTTTGCGGGTATAATCCACGCCTTCCCTGAACAGCTCCCACTTCCCCACCCCCTCCTGGTTGAACCGGGGAGTGCTCACCTTCATCATCAAGAGGCCCGCGATGACTGCAATGAAACTGAGGCCGTTAATGAGAAAGCACATTCCTTCGCCCAAGGCGGCCACAAGGACACCGGCCACGGCGGGGCCGATAATCCGGGCACTGTTGAAAATCGAGGAGTTCAAGGCGATGGCATTCATCAAATCTTCGTCTCCCACCATTTCCACCAGGAATGATTGGCGGGCGGGAATATCGAAGGCGTTACAGACTCCCAGGCAGATGGCCAGAACGAAGATTTCACTCACCGTGATGACGTGGGCGAGGGTGAGTATCGCCATGAGCAAGGCCTGACACATCATGGCCACTTGAGTCGCGATGACAATGCGATGCCGCCGGTGGCGATCCGCTATGATCCCTGCCAAAGGGCCGAAGAAAAGGACCGGAATCTGCCCCGCAAAGCCGACCGTCCCGAGCAAAGCGGCTGAATGCGTCAGCCGGTAGACCAGCCAACCCTGGGCCAGGGTCTGCATCCATGTTCCAATCAGCGATATCATCTGGCCGCCGAAAAAAAGCTGAAAGTTCCGATGGCGCAGGGCGCGAAACATGGAGGCGCGATGACGGGGGGTTGACCCGGGGATCGAAAGGTTAGGAAGTGGAGCGGTCACAATGCAACGAGCCCTTCCGAATTTCAGACAAGCACTTACTGCCGAGACATGGAGCGGCCCGGGGCAGCAAGCAGAGGTTGCTCATGCCTGATCATGGAACCTACAAGTATTTCCCGAAAAAAAACAGAAAGTGCAGACTTCAAAGGCCAAGGATAATCGACCGATAGGATGAATTTCCATCCATTTTTGCCATGCCAACCCTCGCTGGGGTAGCGACGACACCGGATTGTGATCGGAGCCCTGGCACGGCGGAAGAGGTGGTTATAGGTGCGACCCACTCGCTTCGCAGATGAGTGAAACCTTGACTCTTACTTCACTGCGCGGCCATAGTCGTCTTCAAGTCGTGTAATGTCGTCCTCACCCAGGTAGTCGCCTTGCTGGACTTCGATGAAGACGAGCATTCCAATTCCCGGATTCTTGATCCGGTGCGCTGACCGCCTCGGAATGTCAATCGTCTCCCCGAGGGCAAGAGGGGTTTCCAAACCATCGAGGGTCACGAGCGCTTTGCCTTGAACAACGGTCCAGTGCTCCGCACGATGGGCGTGTTTCTGGTAGCTTAGGCGTTTCCCCGGAAGCACTTCGATCCGCTTGACCTTGTATCCGGACCCTTCGTCAAGCACGGTGAAACTTCCCCAGGGTCGCTGGTCGAACCGAGGTGAGGGGCCCGAATTTTTTATGTCATTCATGCTTCTCCTTCCTTCCCGAGAGATCATTTCACGGTCACGAATTGAGGTGTTCTTCCCTCACCCCAAGGGTCGATCTGAAATCCTGATCTTTGGTGCATCGATTCTCCATTGCCACTTTGAGATTTACTAACTCAACCTCAACGATCAAACTCCGGGAGAAACGAAACTCTTGTTTGACAGATTCTTCAAGACATAGCCTTAAAGCAAGGGACCTTCCGCCTCACTCGAAGTTCAAGCTCGTTTCTCCGCTACCGCGCAGGGGAGACTCCGGGGGAATCGGCTCACCCCAGATGTAATGGCTGAACCAATCCAGGTTATGCTGCAACACCGCGCGGTTTGACTTAGGCTTGGTGATCCCGTGACCAAATCCTGCATAAATAACCATCCGCGCGGGAATGTTTTCATCCCTTAGCCCGCGATAGAGCTCGAACCCATTCGGGATGGGTACTCGCTTGTCATACTGGCCATGCTGGATCAGCGTGGGGGTTCGGGCCTTCCTGATTTGGGTGATGGGTGAGGTCAATGCATAAATCGCCGGATCGTCCCACGGCGTGGCATGCAAATATTGCCGGGTAAAAGGAGTGATGTCGGTATTGACGTAGTAAGTCATCCAGTCGCTGATTCCCGCGCCCACCGAGATCGCCTTAAATCGATCGGTATTGGTGGTCAGGAACGCCGAAATGTAGCCGCCCTGGGACCAACCCATCGACCCCATGCGCGATTCGTCGACCATCCCGCGGGCAATGAGAGCATCCACCCCACTCATCACGTCCCACATGTCACCCACGCCCAGATTGCGGACGTTCAGCGAGCGGAACTTCTCCCCGTACCCTGCGCTGCCTCGATAATTGGGCTCCAGCACGAGGGCGCCTTTCGAAAGAAACTGTTCCACCGGATAATAATGATTCGCAGGATTCATTAGGGCCCGAGAGATCCCGGTTGGACCCCCGTGAATCATGACGAGCAGCGGATACTTCTGGTGGGGATCAAAATTGGCCGGCTTGTGAAGCACGCCCTCAATCGTCACTCCATCCTTGCTCTTCCAGGCAACCATCTCGACGCTCCCCAGGATCCAGCCATTCAATTGATCGTTCATCCGGGTCAGCTGGCGCGGCTGAAACGGTGCCGTGGCCGAAACAAAAACCTCGGTCACATGCTTGTCATCACTGGCTGTGAATGCCAGCATCTTGAAATCCTTCGTGAACGAAATGGCGCCGCCCGCAAACTCGTCTGGAGCAGAGAGGCGGGTGATACTCTTACTTTGGGGGTCGACCTTGAAGAGATGCGAATTGGTTTTCTGGAGAGCTCCAAAATAAATACCATCCGGTCCCCAATTCATCAATTGGGGGTTCTCGTCAAAAAGGGGCGTCAGGTCATTGGCTTCAGAGGGTTTCATGGCCGGGTGGGCCAGGACCGTTTCGAGGTTTACGGTGGCGAGATGATTATTCATGTAGTAGGAATACTTCTGGCCCAGCGCGGTGGAAAAGGCCAACTGTCTTCCATCCGGTGAAAAAACAGGATTCCCATCGGGGCCCTCAAGCGCCACGATCTTGTGGACCGACTTTCCCCGGGCCAGATCGACCAAATAAATGTCGGCTTCCCCACTGAAGGCGAGAAGGGGATTCGGGGTGGCTTGAAACGCGATGCGGGTGGAGTCCGGTGACCAGGCGAATCCCCCAACGTTCAGGGTGGAATCCTTCGTGACTTGCCTAGCCTTTACCGGGCTGAATGAAGTTTCGGCCTCTGAGACATCCACCACCCACAACTGGTTCTGTGCAAAGTCTTCTTCAAAAACCTCATAATCGCTGTATTTCTCCTTCCGGTCTTTCATCGCCTTGGCCTCGGCCTCTGTGGCCGTGAAGGCGAGTTGTTTCCCATCGCCCGACCAACGGAAACCGCCGACATTCGTCTCATGGCGTGTCAGTGCCCAAGCCTCACCTCCTGACGGGGAAATAAGCCATATCTGCCTCGCGGCGGGTTTGACTTCCGATTTGTCGGCGGAAAGCCCTCCTGTCGGAGGGATCATTTCGCGTTCGCTCGCAAACGCCAGCCATTTCCCATCCGGTGACCATTGAGGATTCTCGCTTGATTTCATTCCCCGGGTCAGTTGAAGGGAGACGCCGGTTTCGACGTTGGCCAGCCAGACCTGGAAAACATAGGTGTTCTCCTTCCAGTTGGCTTCTTGAACGCCATAAGCCACGAACTTTCCATCCGGGGAGATTTGCGGGCTGCTGACGCTTTTCATGTTGAGCAGATCATCGAGGGACGGGGTATGTCTCGCTTGCGCAAACGAGGCTGGGAGGAAAAGCATGAAGGACAGAACACTTAGGGTGGCCAAGGACAGTGGCATGGAGCGACGGAACGTGAACATGCGCGAATTCTCCTCGAATGCGGTGAGGTTCTAAAAATACAATTCGATGCGCGGAATGATAATTTAAAAAGTGGGGGGAGGCTATGATTTATTTTGATGGAGAGAAGGTGTCGGAGACCTCCGGACCTGCCGCTCCTTGGTGAATTGCCCCAGAGAATCAAGGCTGCACCGGATCGCCGCCCGGTCAAGTGCGCGACTCCCGAAGCCCGTCGGACTCCGGAATTCGCTCCCAGGAGGGTCCGATTTACGCCGCCCGCTGGATCTTCTTCCGGCGCTGATAGCTGCGGGCCAGTTCCAGAAAGATGCCGACATCCCGGTCCAAATCGGATTGGGTGCCATCAAAATAAAAGTTCTTTATTGGCAAATGGTCGTGTTCCCGGCTTAATCGCGGATAAATCGCCTCGGTGACCGTGCCGTTCATGCACGTAAAAGGGCTGATGTCGATAATCCCATCCGCGCCGCGCTGGTACAAGTATATGGACTTGGCGATGGAGATGACCATTTCACCATAGGCCCCCGCCTGGGGAAGATAGGGATCGGACAATGCGAGGAACGCCTCGATATCGTGGGGCTCCTCGTAGCCGTGAAAATCCTCGTGAAATGGGGTGAAGAGCGCGTGCTCATCTTTCCTTTGGAGATGGTTTTTCAATTTGGCGCCAAGCATCGCCGTGCTGATCGTCTGTCCCTTCATCCGCAGCTTGCGGCACTGCTCGCTGTTGGTGTACCAAACCCACTCCGCCACGTCCGAGAGCCAGACCTCTCCACCGTATTCCTCGATCTTCTTCACCAGGTTCTGGTTGCTGAAGCGATTCAAACGGCAGAAGATTTCCCCGACCACGCCGATGAGGGGTCGGGACTCTTTTCGCACCGGAATGGCCCGAAAGCGATCGCGCGACTGTGTCATCACCCCGGTGAGTGCCTTCAGTTTCTCTTTCGGTTTCTGGTCCGGAACTTCGAGCACGTGAGCCACATCATCCAGGCAACTCTCGTAAAGCTGCTCCGTCTCTCCCTTATTCAGTTCGTAAGGCCGTGTTTTCAGCAGGGACTTTCTCAGGATGTCAGCGCTCACCAGCGCACGCCACCCGGTCCGCATCAACTCGCGTGAGGAATTCCCCAAATCTTCGTAACTGTTTCTGCTGGTCGGGGAAAGCACCAACACATCATCCGGCGAGAGATTCATGGCCTGGATGAGTTTCCGAAAGAAGGGCGCGTATTGGCCGAAGCGGCAAGGCCCTTCTGCGGTCGGCATGAATACCCCCAGGCGGTGCTTCGTGAAATCGTTTTCCCGGATTTTTTTCAAAAGATCTCCCACGGTGACCTTGAGCGGAAAACACTCGTCTCCGGAAACGTATTTCGAGGCGAGTTCCATCCCTGCCTCGTCGGAGGGGGGAAACTCCAGAGCCTCGATCCGGATCGACCGGAAGGCTGCCGCGAAAAGCTTGGCCCCGCTGTGGGTCATGGCCGTCAGGTATAACTTTCGATTCTGCCAAAGTTGCTGGTACGAGGTATCCATCATTTTTAAAACTCGTCTCCTCCGTTATCGAGAGTCAACGCCACAAAGAGGCCACCACATTGCCGGGTCTCCAAGAGAGTCGCGGCAGTTGCGTTTAAACAACCCATTCCAGTCGCGCTTTCCTCAGGCTTGTTCCAACGCTCCGCCTGCATTCCCGCAGGATGAAACCCTGATCAGCACGCCCCGGCGCTTATGTCCTTCGGGCCTCCTGGCAGTTTTTGTTTCCTACTGAATCATTCCCTTGCTATGTAGATAAGCTTCACAGCGCGTCAGGAAACCGGCGTCATTCGAATGCCCATCGAACTGAAGCGCCAGGAAGGGCTTATCAGCCGCCATGTTCACGAAATGCTTGATGAAAGAATCCGGGCCGCATTTGAAGTTGGTAATGTAAATCAAATGCAGCTTGGGGTATTCGCGCGCCAGCTTCGCCGCGGCAAGGATACGACGCCCGGAGTTCCAGAACATATTGTCATTCACATCGCGGATGTCGATCTCATCCAGGGGCAGGAAATCCTGGGGGAGCACGTTGACCCCATACAGATCTTTCAACTTTCCCGGAATATCCAAGTTCACACTGCGATCATAGAGATTGTAGTAACGACCGACCAGGATGATTCCCCCTTCCCCGGTCGTCTTCAACTGCTGGATGGCTTGCTGCCCTTCTTCCTGCAGTTTTTGGATGAAAGACTGCAAGGCGAGGCGACCCGCATGGAAGGCTCGACGGATTTCCTGCTTGCTCTTCTTTAACGGTTCAGCGAGGACCTCCAACTCGCGGGCCACGTGCTCAGACCCCAGTCCGAAATGGATCGTCGGGATCAGAAGCCTCTTTCGCTCCTCCTCAAACCCGGGGGCACTCTGAATGACAAAAGGAAGCGTCTGGTTCCACGGGCACAAGTGCGCCTCCACATCATCCTGCTTCGATTCGGAGTCGAGAATATTGGGAAGGAAAATGTAATCCACCCTCTTGTCGAGCAAGTCCTGGACGTGACCGTGCGAGATACGGACAGGATAACAGGGTTCCGCCACGCTCAGATCAATCCCATCCTGGGCGATTTTCCGATTGGTCTTTTCGGAGATCTGCACGTCGCATCCCAGTTCGCGAAAGAACCGGTTCCACAGAGGGAATTGCTCAAAGTAGGAGATGGCGCGGGGCATGCCAATCGTGAGGCGGCCCCCCACGGGTTCCTCATATCCTTCCAGCAGGTACTGGTCGCGCAGTTCAATCAGATCCCGGATCACCGGCTGGCGGTCCACCTTGGCGCGTTTGCGAAACTTGTCCGAGCACTTGTCACCCCAATAAGTCTTGACCCCATCCACCTTGAATTCCTGCATGTCGCAGTAGTTTGAGCAGGCCCGGCACACAAATTCACGAAGGGTGTAATCCACTTGCTCCAGGTCAAAGCCTCGAAAATGGGTTTTGGCCTGGGTAGCGCGGACCCGGTCGCGTGCCAGCAACGACATGCCGACGGCTCCGATCACCCCGTTGTGCGGTGGAACAACAATCCGCTTGTTGAGGATCTTGGAAAACGCTGCGGCCACCGAGTCGTTGTACGCAGTGCCCCCCTGGAAGTAAATGACGTCGCCAATCTTCCTGCCCCGGACCACACGGTTGAGATAATTGAGGGCAATGGAGTAAGCGAGACCGGCCACCAGGTCCTTCTTCTCCGCGCCGCGCTGCAAAAAGGCGGTGACATCCTGTTCCATAAAGACAGTACAACGTTCCCCCAGTCGGACGGGCCGGGTGGAACTGAGCGCCAGTCTTGAGAACTCCTCCTTGATTTTGATCCCGAGTTTTTCCGCCTGCTCCTCAAGGAAGGAGCCGGTCCCCGCGGCACAAGCTTCGTTCATGGCGAAATCGACTACGATCCCATCATCAATCGAGATGTACTTGGAATCCTGCCCCCCGATTTCGAAGATGGTGTCCACCTTTTCACTGATCAGAGTTTCACTGATGTGCATGGCCCCGGTCTTGTGCGCTGTGATTTCATCATTGATGGTGTCTGCGCCGATCAACTCTCCGATCAATTCCCGTCCCGATCCGGTCGTCCCGACCCCCGCGATTTCAACGCGATCTCCCATCTCCTCACGGATTTCCTTCAAACCGTTGTTCACCACTTCAATGGGACGGCTCTCCGTTCGCAGGTAGATCTCCTTGAGCAAATTCCCCTCATCGTCCAACAGGGTCAGGTTGGTGCTCACCGACCCGATGTCAACGCCGAGATAGACTCGCACCCGGGAACCATCGGCGGGCCACTGATAGGGCTTGGCACGATTACGCAGCAGCAATACATTCTCCATCGAAAGGGGGCCCTGAGTGGGCAAATCGGCTGTCGACTTCGACTCCAACCGGATCCGTGGCGGTTTGCCGTCGACGTGCTCCTGACCCTGGTTCTTTTGTTGGCGTTCCTCCAAACAGGCGAGTGCGGCGGCGCCGACCGCTCCCAGCCAGGCAAACTCGGCGGGAACAAAGAAATCATCCTCTCCAAAATCGAACAGTTCCTTCATCGATTCCACAACCCCGGAGTTTTGGGACACCCCGCCGATGAATGCAACCTGGGGAACCACCTTCTTGCTCTTGGTGATGGAGCCTTTGAAATTCCGCGCCACAGCGTCGCACAGGCCCTTAAGGATTTGTTGGGGAGTGAACCCTTTTTGCTGGGCATGGATCATATCGCTTTTGGCAAAGACCGAGCATCGGCCTGCCACCCGGGCGGGGCTCTCAACGTCGGCCACTAATCCGCCGATGTCCTCGACCTGATATCGCATGCGCGTCGCTTGCTGATCGAGGAATGAACCGGTTCCGGCAGCGCAATCGCCGTTGGTTTCGTAATCCACGATGGCGGCCACCTCGTTGGCCATCTCCCGCTCGATGCGAATAAACTTGGAGCTTTGGCCTCCCATCTCGAAAATGGTCTGGACCTCGGGGTAAAGCAAGGAGGTGCCGACCGCAATGGCCTTGAATTCGTTTTCATCAGCCGCATTCAGCGCCGAGGTCACCAGCTTGGAGCCGGAGCCCGTCGCCCGGATTCGCGTGATGAGTTCCAACGGGTCCGCCGGAGCCGTCTCGCCGAGCACGACCATCGCCCGCTTTAACGCATCGCAAAATTCCCGGATTAATTCGAACGTGGTGCGCGCGGGATCACCAAAGATCCTCTGGTACGCCGACAAGAGGAGAGCATGATGAACCAGGGAGGAGTGCTCCGAGTGAATCGGCACACATTGAAATGCCGGAGCAGGGCTCAATGCCTCCCGCTTAGAACCGTCTCCGCGTTCGGTGGTCAAAGAGAGATGAGCCAGCGTTTCGAACAAACGACGGTCACTGGAAAGCGCGGCAAGTTTCACGCTGACTGAACCGATGTCGATGCCCAGGAAAATAGCTGGACGTGATGTGGTGGATGAAGATTGAACAGTCATGGGAATTAAAACAGAGCCATCCTTTACAAAGTTGCAACAAACATTGAAAACGATTGCGCTACGGCCGAGGCCCCTCGAACCCGAAGATTCGCATTTGTCCGATGCCTGTGAGCGGAACTCCCCTACGAACGGAAGTTCGGCGGTGGTGCCAGCAGCCTATTATATACGAATCGGCTGCTGCCTTCTAATCTCAGGCAAGCCAGGGAAGGGGTGGCACAATCAGAATCCATATCATTCAACCCCGAGTCAGCCTCTAAGAAACCCCGAAAGAGTACTCGCCTGCACCGGGGTTTGCCAGGTATCCGCGACCTGAAATCAATATTCAGAGTAAATTGGTCCGGATTGCAGGAAAGACACAAGCATGTTTAATAAGCTCACTCTTTGCAGCAAGATCGCAGACAGGCTCAACTCTGGTGAGATTTGACGAGGCCCAGCTAAGCTTCCTGCCCGAAGGCAAAAGCCTGCGCTGTTAAATCCTCGCAGACCTGTCAAAGTTTTACAAGAGGAACATCGCGTCAGCAAGCATTTTTTTTAATAGCTCACGCCAACGTCATATTCTCGCAC
>JBAVHJ010000096.1:0-7328 GCA_049685715.1 Terriglobia bacterium
ATCAAAGTCTGGTGCCCTCGGGGAAAAAGCCGGGTCAGCGCGCATTGGAGGACGAGAGAGCAAACCTGCAATTGAAGATCGGCAAATGCCTTCTCTCTCTGGGACGGATCCGCGAGGCAGGGAATGCCTTGTCGAAAGCCGCTCCACTAACAGGAGAAAAGGAGGCGGAATGGTTGTACGCCTCGGCGGAGCTAAAAAGAAAAAGATCCTCGAAATCAGCGGGAGAATTTGAGCAAGCCATTTTGCGGCTGGAAGAAAAGTATCCCTCCAGTCCATGGACCGAGGCTGGCATCTTCTCGCTGGGAAATTACTTCCTGGTTCATCACGATCGCCCGCGGGCAACACTCGAATTTGAAAAAATCGTCCAACGGTTTCCCGGAGGCAGGAACGCCTTGGAAGCCCTCTTTCGTGTGGCCTGGAGTGCCTACCTGCGGCGTGACTACACCGAGGCGCAGGGCTTATTCAAACGCTTTGTGGGGCTCTATCCGGAGTCCGGCCGGACGGGGCCCGCGCTCTATTGGATGGGACGAATCGCGGAGATGTCGAATCCTCCTGAAGCGGCAGTTTATTTTGGCGCCATAATCCGAAATTTCGGGGAAAGCCTTTATGCACAATCGGCGCGCGAGAGATTGTCCAAATTGCGGCTGGGGGAGGAAACTGGAAAACCGGATGTGGATCTGCCCAGTTTCAAGTCCAAGATCGTTCTCGATGATCCAGGAGCGGCCGACGCACACACCAGGGATTCATTGAGGCGAGTTGATTTGTTCAGAAGGATCTCGATCCTCGATTTGGCGGTACGCGAGTTACGGGGGCTTCTCGATCGAACTCGTTCGGTTGAGGCCACGGGTGAACTTGCCGGGATTTATTTGAACCGTCAGAATTATAGAGCGGCGATGGCGACGGTGAGGCAGACATTTCCCGACTACTATCGGACTTCGCTGGATCAACTGCCCATGAACTTCTGGCGCGCCCTCTTCCCTTTGCCATTTTGGTCGGCCATTCGTGCCGCCGCAGACCGGAAAGGAGTGGATCCCTATCTTGTGGCAGCACTCATTCGGCAGGAATCCGCGTTTGACCCGGGGGCCAAATCTCCTGCCAAGGCCCAGGGACTGATGCAGTTGTTGCCGCGTGAGGCTCGCAGGTATGCCAGGAGGGAAAAGGTCCCCCGTTGGAAGCCCAAGAATGTCTACGATCCGGAAATCAATATCCGGCTGGGGGTCGCTTACTTAGCGGATACCCTGCAGCGCTTCAATGGAAGACTGGCGCTGGCACTGGCGTCCTACAATGCGGGAGATGACCGCGTGATAGCGTGGACAGAGGAACAGTCCATGGCGGGAATGGCCGAAGATCCCATGGAATTTGTCGAGAGCATTCCATTTACTGAAACGCGGGAATATGTTCAAATTCTTCTGCGAAATCTCAGCTATTACAAGAAGATCTATCCTCAAAACGGAACGGAATGAGCAGAAACTGATCTTTGCTGGCCAGGTCGAGTTGTAGTCAAAAGTCAGAGGCCAGAAGTCAGATGAATTCCGATCAGTGGCGTGCCGCCTGGGAAATGAAGCGAGGAGAAGCACGAAGCGAGCAGGATTGAAGGTTCGAGTCTCATCCCATATGGATTCCAGCGGATCAAAATCTAACCTCTGATTTCTGGCCTCGCCCGCCGGAAGGAATTTCTTGGTTGTCCCTTGAGATGGCATCCATGTCCAAAAAAATCACTTCCTTCAAATCGGACCAGTTCACCGAATCGGTGATCCGCGAGATGACACGGTTGGCCATGCAATACAGTGCCCTCAATCTGGCTCAAGGGTTTCCAGATTTTCCCGCCCCGGCCGAGATCAAGGAGGCAGCCAAAAAGGCCATCGACAGCGATATAAATCAATATGCGATCACCTGGGGTGCCCGTTCCTTCCGCCAGGCCATCGCGGAAAAAATTGAGCGGACCCTCGGTCTGTCCGTTGATCCGGAAACGGAGATCACCGTTTGCTGTGGAGCCACCGAGTGCATGATGTCGACGATGCTAGCCATCATCAATCCCGGAGATGAGGTGATTATCTTTGAGCCGTTCTATGAGAATTACGGCCCGGATGTGATTATCAGCGATGCAACGCCGCGGTTCGTCCCCTTGCGTCCGCCCTCAGGGGGGGACACGACGGGCGTCTGGCATTTCGATCGGGGGGAACTGGAAGCGGCGTTCAATGACCGGACGAAGGCCATTGTGATCAATACGCCGAACAATCCCACCGGCAAGGTATTCACGAGAGAGGAGTTGGAATTCATTGCCTCGTTGTGTATTCGATGGAACACCCTCGCCATCACCGACGAAATCTATGAACATATACTTTTTGATGGCGCGAGGCATGTGGCGATGGCATCGATCGAGGGAATGCGCGAGCGCACCGTACTGATCAACGGAATGTCGAAGACCTACAGTGTGACAGGCTGGCGGATCGGCTATGCGGTGGCCCCGCCGGGGATTACCAGCGCGATCCGGAAGATGCACGATTTTGTCAGCGTGGGTGCGCCCGCTCCCTTGCAGGAAGCGGGGACGCTCGCAATGCGGTTGCCACCCGCCTACTACGAGCAACTGGCGATCGGGTATCTGCATCGCCGGGACCGCTTGTTGGATCTTTTGTCGCGCGCCGAATTCCGTTGTTTCAAACCCTTTGGGGCTTACTACATCATGACCGATATCTCCGGGTTCGGTTTTCAAAGCGACGTCAAATTTGCAGAATTTCTCGTCAGGGAAGTGGGCGTGGCTGCGGTTCCCGGGAGCAGCTTCTATAAGGACCCCGTGAAGGGGCGGCGTTATCTTCGATTCGCGTTCTGCAAGAGCGAGAAGACCTTGAGTGAAGCTGAGGTTCGCCTCGGGATGATCAAATCCAAGCTTGAAAAGCAGAGGAAGTAAGCAGTCAGCAATCAGCTGTCAGCGATCAGCATTCAGCGGTCAGCCAGCTGGTTCCCAGACCAGGACTGATATGAAGACGATTGGGTTTCCGGTTTATGCGGGATATACCTGGAAGAACCAAATCCTTTAATCCCAAATCTTGAGTGGGAGAACGGGCATACCCTCTACCTCAAATGGTGAATGCTGAAAGCTGATCGCTGAATGCTGAGAGCTGATGGCCGAAAGCTGATTGCTGATTACTGTTCTTCTAGTTCTCCTCAATCTTAGTCCTCGTCTCCAGGTCGGCGTAAGAAAGTTTACCGGTCTTGTAATCCCGCAAATCGCGCACTGAAAAACGAATGACCGTCGAAGTCCGGGTCTCAGGCGAGAACAAGGAAAAGTCCTGAGGAACGGGGGCTTTCAGGAAGACCGTAATGTACTCCCCCGGTTGCAATCCGGGGATGGAACTCCCGTAATCGGCAACTGCTTTCATGATGGCATTCTGGAGGTTTTTCCGCTGGACCTCCGAACGCGATTCCTCGACGGAAGGGTTTTCAGCTTCAGGCTCCATTCCGTCATCCAGGAAAGCCGACTCGAAGATATTCAGATGAGGAACCAGATTAGCTTCCCTGAGCTTTGAGAACAGCTCACGCAGAGCGATTTCCTTGCTTTTGTTTTGCGACTCCCGGACGTAGGAATCAATCAGCTTTGAGAATGTATCCAGGGCTGTGGGCGTGGGGGTGGATTTGGTTTCCACGACGAGGTTCCCCGAGGAGGCGGATTTCGGGGGAGGGGTGGCTCCCGCGGTCGCACGGACCGTTCTCCTCCCGGGAATGGCTCCGGTCGAATTCTTAACAATCCAGTTCACGGATCGTTGTTCACTGAAGTTGGGAAGGGATACTTCGAAGATGACCCCGTACCCATCCAGGTAGATGCCTTCAGCCCGGCTTCCCTCGCTGCTGCGAAGATACAGGACGGTCGGATTGCCCTCGTCGCCCTTCTTCGCCAAGGTCAACGCGACGGGACTAAGCGCCTGCTGCCGGACGGTGTTGAGGACATTTTCGACGATTTGGATGCTCCTCTTTAATTGCTCGCGATCGATGGAGGGTGAGGAGTTTTGCGCGCACCAAGTGGACCCCGTCACGAGGATTCCAACTCCCAAGGCGGCGCATAAAGTCAGTTTCTTAAATGTGTTCATAGATGGCCTCTTTCCGTTCTTGTACTCCCGTTCTTTCCGTCCCTCGAGGGTGCTTTGGAGCAATCACTGGAATCATTTCGGTTGATACGATGCTTTCTGAATGAGGTCCACAAGCTGCTGGGTCTGTTTTGCCTGTTGTGAGGTTCGTGCATCCAGGGACGAGAAAGCCATCCGTATCTGCTGCAGATCGGTCAACCGCTGCTGCTCGAGATTGTCATACACAGTCACATAGTCCAGCTTATGTTTATCGTTGAGCCGCCTGGTAAGGTCGGCCAACTGGGTTCGATATCCGGAGGTCAATTGATTCACCAGGCGGATCTCTTCTGACTTGACGAGCTGTTCTTGTCGGTTTTCACTCTCCTGGATCATCCGGGCCACTTCACGCAGAACGTCGGTTCTTGTCGGCTCTTGGGGACCGGTCTTAGACGGGGAAGAGACCGCACGTTCCACGGGGGTCGGCCGGGGCTCGGAAAGCGTCGACGGGGCCGAGACCGCCCGCCGCAGCAAATCCGCTCGAAAAGCAAAGCCCTCCTTCGAGAGTTTGATTTCAGTGCCGAGGACGGAGAATGCCACCAGCAGCAGAAACGCGGAGCCAGTCGCCAGAGCCATGGCATTCCGCCAGCCCCACCTTTTCGGGAGGAGCCATTCGGTGATGATCCTCAGCGGGGAGGGGTAGGGGACGGTGACTGAAAAATCCCGTGCGGCGGGATCCTTCCATTCCGCAAGATCGCTCCGGACAAGCTTGAATTCGTTGACCTCGGCGTTACAGGAACTGCACGTCTTGAGATGGCGGACCGCTTCAGCGCGCTCTTCCTCTGAGATTTCCTCGTAAAGAAAATCCAGAACCTTATCCTTAAATTGATCGCAATTCATGATCTTCTCCCCACGAATTGGCCTGCGTCAACATGAGTTCCAGGATTCATCAAAAGCCAAAACCAATTCCCCAACCGTTTGATTTCGACAGAACCGGAATCCACTTTCCGAGCTCCCTTAAGCTCCATGCAAGCCCTGACGGGCCAAGTGTTTCTTCATTTCAATCAACCCTGCATACATCCTTGTCTTCACCGTACTGATCGGAATGTTGAGGACTTCCGCAATTTCTTTGAAAGTGAGGCCGTGATACTCCTTCAAGATAAGCACCGCTTGATAATCCTGCGGCAAACGTTCCATGGCCCTCCGAACACGGCGGGCCCGGTCGTGCTCGATCGCATGATCCTCCACGCTGGGTTGAGGTTCCACATTCCATTGAGCCGCTTCCTGGTCCGCCGTCGCCCCTTTCTCCTGCATCTCATCCAGCGACTCCCATGAGGTTCGCTGCCGTCTTCGTAGATGCGAGGTACTGAGGTTGATGGCGATTCGGTACAGCCAGGAGGAGAATTTGGCCTCCCGCCTGAAATTCTTCAGATTGAGATAAGCGGCGGTGAAGGCATCCTGACACACCTCCTCCGCTTCGTGTTCCTTCCCGAGCATTCGATACACGAGGTTATAGATCACGCGCTGCCATCGCACCACGAGCTCGTCGTAGGCGTGATTGTCACCGCGAACGGTCCTCTCTACCAAAGCTTCATCGGTCACCAATACAGTTCACCCTCAAAACCACGTGGCTTGAATGCTGAACCATCCCTTCGCTGGGCGGTAGTTCCGGGACCTTAATCTTTGACCCTGCACGCTCACGAGGCGAGCGACATAAATGAAGCGCCGCCTGAAAAAACCTGCCCCGGAAACCCGGGGATTGACACCTTGATCACCCACCGCTCCCCTTCTCATTCAAATCCGCACATTCCATTAGACTTCTTTCAAATCCAAAAAGTCGGAAAAAAATAATGCTCTAGTTGTCTATCACCGCCACGGGTGATTCAGTAATTGCAGAGACCGAGCGCTTCGACTGATGCGACACCAGGTCCAGTGAGAATGTCTTTGCGATGACTCGAACCAACCCCAGCGGCCCTACACTCCCGGCCCACCAAACCTCAGCAGCTCTTCCATCATCAAAATAAAGCTTCTGATGAGTCGTTTTCAACTTCCCTGTCATTGTTTCGAGGGTTTCCTCACCTAACGTTTCCACCGAAGTGATCTTGGGAGATCGGACGACGGCCTCCGAAAGCAGAAAGCGCTCCTTGAGAATAGGAATGGGGATCGCACGAGCGGGATTGTTGTCTTGTTTCATCACGAAGTTTCCTGTCGCTCCCTCCAGGAGATAGGTCAAGTCTCCGAAAGGTCGGACCACGGAGTTGACCGTGGAATGGCGCGCAACGTTGAGCTCTGTTACTTGAGATTCGACGGTATAGTACTTCGCGATGCCCCGGGTTTCTTCTGAGAGAATGGCGTAGCGCAGTCTCTTCACCTCTTTCCTCAGGTTCTGATGGGTCACCAGAACATATTCTGAGGATTCTCCGACCCTCCACCGTGCGACACCATAGAGTTCAGGGTTCAAGGGGAGGAGGGTGCCGGGATTCGGGTTGGGGGGAGCTCCCGTTGACCCCTGGCCCCAACTCACGGTAAGCGTCATCAGTGAAGCAAGGGTCAGATAAATGCAAAGTTTTTGACGCATACTTTTGGTTTACGTTAGAATCCCTATTCTAATTGGGTGGATTATAACATGGCGTTTCATTTCTTTACGGCAGGCGAATCACACGGACCGGTCCTCACGGCAATCATTTTTGGATTGCCCGCCGATGTCCCGGTCGATTTGGATTACATTAACGAGGAATTGGCGCGTCGGCAGGGCGGCTACGGCCGAGGCGCTCGCATGAAGATCGAGAAAGACCAGGCCCGGATCCTGTCGGGGGTGCGCTTCGGAAGGACCATCGGTTCACCGGTGACTCTTCAGATCGAGAATCGTGATTGGGTGAACTGGCAAGTCGCCAT
The DNA here is from genome assembly GCA_049685715.1 of Terriglobia bacterium. GTDB lineage: Bacteria > Acidobacteriota > Terriglobia > JAIQFV01 > JAIQFV01 > JAIQFV01. Next base: position 6,954 of record JBAVHJ010000096.1, read on the forward strand.
GAACACAGAGGCGGAACCTGCCGAGAAAACTGAACGAAAGACGGTAGTGCGTCCGCGTCCTGGCCATGCCGATTTGGCGGGCGCTTTAAAATATAACACTAAGGACGTTCGGAACATCCTGGAACGGTCCAGCGCGCGCGAAACGGCCGCGCGTGTGGCGGTGGGAGGATTGGCGAAAATCTTCCTGTCGCAATTCGGGATCGAAGTGGTGAGCCATACCGTCGCGGTCGGACCGGTAGCTCTCAGCGAAGCACGCTCCGTGACCTTTGAAGAGATCCGGGCCCTCCGTTCGAATACGGATTCGCCGTTGAGGTGTGTGGATGAAGAGATTGAACACGAGATGGTCCGATTTATCCAGAAAGCCGCTTCTGAAGG
>JBAVHJ010000097.1:0-23631 GCA_049685715.1 Terriglobia bacterium
CTCGCGAAGAGCGCGAGAAATTCCAAATTCCAAACGCCAAATTCCAAGTAAATTCCAAATCCCAAAGTCCAAATTCCAATATCCAAATAAGTTCAAAGTTTCAGGTTCAAAGTCCAAAGTTTAAAGACCCAGTTCAAAGTTCAAGGTTCCAAGTTCAAAGTCTAAAGTCCAAGATCCAAAGTTCAAAGTCCGAAGTATTTTATTTGGAATTTGGAGTCTGGAATATGGAGTTTATCTCTCGGAATCTTGCTTCGCGCTCTATTTCCTCTTCGAAAGCGCTGCTTTCCGTTCCGTCTGCAGTCGCGGCGTGATGGTATGGCGCGAGGGTTCCGCCATGACTTTGGAGCCGGGCGGGACGCTTTCCATGAGGCGCACATTGGATCCGATGATGGAACCCCTTCCAACCACGGTCTCGCCGCCCAGCACCGTAGCGCTGGCATAGATGACGCAGTCATCCTCGACGGTGGGATGACGTTTTTGCCCTCGAATGAGGCGTCCTTCCGAGTCGCGCGGAAAGTTGACAGCGCCGAGGGTGACGCCCTGGTAGAGGCGGACCCGATTGCCGATCTCGGTGGTTTCCCCAATCACCACACCGGTCCCGTGGTCAATAAAGAAATGGTCCCCGATCTTGGCGCCGGGATGAATGTCGATTCCCGTCCGGGAATGGGCCACCTCCGTAAGGATGCGGGGGAGCAGCGGCACGCGGAGCACCTCGAGCTCGTGCGCAATCCGGTAGATGGTAATCGCGTAGAGCCCGGGATAGCTGAAGATGATCTCATCGACACTCTTGGCGGCGGGATCGCCATCGTAGGCGGCCTCGACGTCGTCGTGGAGAAGCTCCCGCAAGTGGGGGATCTTCTCAAGAAAAGTGTGCGTGGTCTCGCGTGCAGCCTCTTCGCAATGCGGGCATCCGGGCCCGGAGCGCTCGCAGAAATGGCGAAAGCTCAGATAAATCTGGTGCTGCAACCTCTCAAAGAGATCTTCCACCCGCTTGTTCACCTGCTCGGCGACGTCCGGGATGTCGGTGACTTCTCCGCCAAAGTAACCCGGATAAAGCAAGGCGAGGAGATCCTCCAAGAGTGCTTCCAGCATTTCCTTGGAGGGTAAGGGGATGGGATTAACGTGATGGAGACGAATATCCTCACGGGTATAGGTGGCGAGGATGGCTTGTTTAATCCGTTCGAGGTCAGTGTCCATTGGATTCTTATCGAATTCCTGCGCTCCTGAAAACAGGTCCGCAATCCCTGTCTTGGGGGGCGAAAATCGTGCGGTTGAAGTCGTCGAGTGGCCCCGGCCTCCCGCAGGAAGGAACTCCGGGTTACCCAACTAATGAGTTTGGCTGCTCCGATCCATCCAGGCTCGTGGTCCCTGACACCCCCGGGAATCTAATGGCCCAGGGACTCCAGGAACGCCGGAAGGACCTTGTCGCCCTCCAGTTGCCTGTCATACTCATAGGCGTGGGTATGACCATGCCAGTCACTGCCCAGCGTCGTTACAAGCTTGTTTTTCCTGGCGGCCTTGATGAACTGTTTCGAGGCCTTGTTCTGGCGACGGAGGTTGAGGACTTCGACACCCGAAAGGCCCGAACCGATCAAGAGCTTGAGATTCCGGTCAAAATTCTCGACCTCGGGATGGGCCCAGACCGCCAAACCGCCCTCTCCCGTGATGGTCTCAATCACGTCCTGGGCTCGCATGGTGAACTTCGGCAAGACACGGTCAGTCAGGTACACCTGCCGCGCTTCCCCTACCGTGGCCGCGTACTTTTTCTTGATGAGCAGCAACGCGAGATGCAGTTGAGTGAGGCTCTGACAATCTGGATGGGCCGGGATGTCGTCGAGGGAGGCCTCCACCCCGACCTTGGCTAGATTCTCGAGGGCGCTTTGAATACGGGCGCGGCGTTCCCCCTGCACCCGGCTGGCATATGCCTGAAGGCGAGGCGAGGGAACTTCCTTGAAGTATCCGAGCAGATGAATTTCCTCGCCGTCAAGCGTCGCGGTGAATTCTGCAGCCGGAATCAGCTTCAAGTTCAGACCACGCGTGGTCAGGGCGCGGTGGGCAGCCTCGTAAGCAGCAAAGCAATCGTGGTCCGTGATGGCCAGGTAATCCAGGCGCCGCTCCTGGGCCAACTCGATGAGCCGCTCCGGCGGGAATGAGCCATCGGAATGATGGGTATGGATGTGTAGGTCCGCTCGCATCCTCTATTTGCCGTCCAGGGATTTTCGGCGAGTCCCTGCAGGGGCTCGTCGTCTGTCCAAAGTAAAGTAGCCATTGTACTCAAAGTTCTCCCGGTGGGCAAATGTCACTCCGTCAAAAGACTCTTGCACAAAGAATTCCTGAAATTCCTTTGGACACGGATGGACGCAGACGACCACGGATCAGATCGGGAGCGAGGTTCATGAGAGCAAGGTGTCTGTCCCCGATTCTTTTCAAATCACCGCGCGGCGGTCTCCGAGCAGAAGCTCTCGCAGCAGCGGGATGGGGGGAAATCCGTTTTGAACGCAGGCGTCGTGAAACCGTTTCAGTGAAAACATTGCGCCCTGTTTTCTCTGCAGCTCTTCACGGAGCCGCAGAAGCTGCATTTTTCCGAGGGTATAGACCAGGTACGTGGGATCGACGATGCCCCGCTTGGCTTCGCGTTCAGCGTTGACCGGTTGCATGTGGGCGTTGCGCCTCAAGAAATTCTTGGCCTGCCGGAAGGACATGTCTCCCGTGTGCATCTCGATCCCCACGATGAATCGGCACAAGCGCAGCTGGGCTTCGTGCAGTTGCGCCAGGTGAAGTCGCGGGTCCCTGCCGCCGAAACCCTGCTCGATCATCATCTCCTCGCAATAGTGCGCCCATCCTTCCACGTGTGACGTGGCGCCGAAGAGCCGCCGGATCTTGGACGGATGCCGGTTGACCCACAAAAAGTGAACGAGGTGACCGGGGTAGGCCTCGTGAATCGAGGTTGTCAGAATCAGGTGTTGCGAAAAAAAGCGCAGGTGTTGTTCGCGCGCTTCCGCAGTCCACCGGGGATCCGGCAGCGTCACATAGTAGTAGTATTCGCGGGATTTCTTTTCAAACGGGCCGGGCACATCAAGCGATGCGAAGGTGAGCTCCCGCAGGAACTCCGGACTTTCGCTCACCGTGCACGGGGAGGTCTGGCCTGGGGCGGGTGAGAGGGGGGGAAGAGTGATCAGGTCGTGCTCCACGAGAAAATCCTGCAGCTGGCCGAGGACAGCCGCCGTCCGGCCGAGGATCTGATCCTCGGGGGGATGGTCCCGGGTCATCAGTTCCAGTATTTCGTCAGGATCCCGCCGGCGATTGATGGACGCGGCGACCCGGCCAAACATCTCGTGGTTCTCTTTCAGCGACTCCTGCGCCTTCGTCAACAGGTGAGCCAGTGGAAGATCCACCATCTCCTCCAGCCACAGTTTTTTGCGATAGCGGGATTCGCCAATGCCGAACCGTTCCGGGCTGCGGGGGAGGAGGTCCCTCTTCAAAAAATGAATGAAGCCGGAGAATGCCGCCATGGCCTGGCGGTTCGACTCTTCGAACGCGGCGAGCAACCGCGGGTCATCGGTCTGCCCCACGGCCGCGGGCAGGGTGTCTTTCAGGAAATGCAGAGTTCCCTCGAATTGTCGCAGGGCGAGTTGAACCAGCATCCTGGGCACACGGCGCAGGTTTTTTCGTGCGGCCAGGAGAGCTGCTGGGATTTGACGTTCGCGCTCTATAATCGCCCGGATTCGCGTGTCCAATGGCGCGAACGACCTCTTCATGAGCAGGAAAAGCGAGGCATTGAGGAGGTCATTGTATATGCTGGGATTGCGCTCCCAACTGCGCATCTCCTCGAGATCGAACAGAGCCGCTTCCAGCGTCCGCCTCATTAACTGAAAATCCAGCCGCAATTGCGGCGGAAGCCCATCGACCGAACCTTTTCCAATTCCCGCTTCGATCCGCGTCAATCGGGATAACGCCCGTTTCAACCGCGAGACGTCGCGCGCGATGCCGCCCGGGCTGAAATCGGAAATGTGATGGTCGTAGGTATGGATCCCGGAGGCGGTGGCGGCCTCGGGATGAGCCACGAAGTAGGCGTCCAGAAAATCGTCGACAAAGCTGTAGAATTCCTTCCGGATTGTTTGAGTCATTACCCTTCCTTCATGGGGGGAGAGTGGGAGACCGGTCGAGTTTCCAATATCGCCGATCACTATGGCAATAAGTTTACAACGAATAGAGTCAATCCGAACAGGATTTATGACGGAGTCCGATTTTAAAGCCCCGTTTTCAGGTCGCCGCCCCACGCCTGTACCGGTGGGGCGATCCCCGCGACCCACGGGCCCGTTGTTTTCGCCCGGGCTCAAGGGGATCTGAGAAGCGCCTGCCCATCTTCCCTGCAATCGTTTAGAGAATTTCCATGGGCTCTCAACCTCGGAAGTCAGGGTTTTACAGGCGGGAAATTATTGTCCACGTCAAACTCACAGACAAAATCGCCGATGCGGTTGGTCGCCACTCCGTCCACTCCCAGATGTGCCAGTTGTTTTAAAAGGGGAAGGGTATCCACGGTATAGGCACCCACCTGGAGGCTTTCGCGGTGGGCTTCGGAAATGAACTCGGGGTGTTTTACAACGAGGTCAACACGGCCCATCAGCATACAGGCGTGAAGGGTTTTTGCGAGACGGAACATCGTTTTCGGGCGGTAGCGGTTAAAGAGCAATCCCAACCGGATCGCGGGGCTCATCGAGCGCATGATTTCCAGGGCATTCCATTCAAACGAGATGAAGGTGACCTCGTCACCCATCGCTTTTTCAAGGACCAGTCGAATCATTTCACGGCGATCCCTGCCGTCACGCGCCAACGCTTCCCGTTTGATCTCGGCAAAGAGATGGGCGCGATGCCGGACGAGAAGCAGGAGTTCTTCAAAGGTCATGAGGTGCTCAGCGGCGAATTGGGGTCCGAATTTCTTTGCGTACCCCGCAGACAGTGATCGCAGTTCCTCCAGGGATTTCGAGCGGACCGCGCCGCGCCCGTTGGTGGTCCGGTTGAGCGTCCCGTCGTGAAGAACCACCAGATGATCGTCGCGGGAACGCTGCAAGTCGCACTCCACGGCAGTGGCCCCGCACTGGAGCGCCAGCTCAAAGGCAGCCAGGGTGTTTTCGGGGGCGATGGAGGAATAGCCGCGGTGAGCAATCAGACGCATGCGGTTCCCGGGGAGGCCAGCGGGCTTGCGGATTGAGTTTCCTGCTTTTTCTCCAGGAGGGAGAAATCAAACGCCAGGTCCGGATTCACGGTCACCTTTTATTTGGTGGGCACGTAATGAATATAGGCGGTCATCATTTTCAGCTCGTGGTCTTTTTCATCGAGATCGATCATGAGCAGATCGCGCAGCGAGACCAGCCCAAGCAACTCTCCCGTTCTGACCACCGGCAGGTGGCGTACATTCAGCTGCTTCATCTTGCGAAGGCAGTTTTCGTAGGATTCCTCGGAGTCTGCGGACACCAGTTCCCGCGTCATCACCTCTTCAATCTTGGTTTTGGACGGGTCGAGTCCCCGCATCACGACTCGCTTCATCAAATCACGTTCCGAGAAGATTCCTGCCAGGCGATCCTTCTCAAGGACGACCACGGCGCCGACGTTCCGTTCTCCCATGTAATGCGCCGCCTCCTGAACGGTCTGGTCTGTGCGGACAAAATACACCTCGCGGTTGGTCACGAGCTCAGCGATCTTTTTCATGGACGCTTCTCCTTGAGAAAATTCAAATCTAATGCGGACGAATCTGGCCCGGGAGGACTGGGCGTGCGCCCCGAGCCGGGGTCACAGGCCGGCTTCGACGTCCCGGCCGCGTGCCGGGGCCGCCTCCGGGGATGTTTCGATCAGGGTTCCGGCGAATTCAACGCGCCGACAACGGCCGCCGGCTTTAGATCGACCTGCTCCTGCGATTCCAGCGTCTGGTCCAGGCGGGTTTGCATTTTATCAAGGCGCTTCTCGGCGTCGGTATAACTGGACTGAGCGTGCCCCAGGTGTTTTCCCACCAACTGGAACGCGTCCCCGAACTTCGCAAAATCGCCGCGCAATTGTTGGAGGCTGCGAATAATCTCGTGCGCGCTTTCCTCGACATGCAGGCCGCGCAACCCAAGCAGGATGGCCTGCAAATAGGCATAGAAACTGTTGGGGGAGACCGGAACCACTCGCTGCGTGAGCGCGTAACTGGCGATGCTCTTATCGTCGCCGAAATTTTCGTCCTTGATGATGGTCTCATAGTAAACATTTTCGGCGGGAATATACATCAAGGCAAAATCAAAGGTCTTTTCTTCGGGGACGATGTATTTGTGGGCGATCGAATCGATGTGTTTCTTGACGTCTTGAACGAAGTTGCGCCGCGCAGCCCGCCGTTCCTCGTCGGTGGCGGCCTCGGTCAACCGCTTAAAGCTCTCCAGGGGAAATTTGGAATCGATGGGAACGATTCCATTCATCATGTGGAGCGCCGCATCCACCCGCTCCCCGCTCTTAAAGGCGTACTGCATGGTGTAGCACTGGGGAGGAAAAATCTGTTGCAACAGATCTTCGAGCCACAATTCCCCCAGTCCTCCGCGCAGCTTGGGGGCCCGAAGAATATTCTGCAGTTCGGTCAGGTTCTTTCCCATTTCGAAAATGCGTTTGGACGCTTCGTCGAGCGCCCCCAGGCGGTTCTGAACCTCCCCCACCACCCGGGCCGCATGATCGAGCCGCTGACCGATCGCCCCCTGCGATGACTGGATTTGAGTGGTCATTTGATTCAGGTTCGTGTTCACCGTCGTCATCGTGTGCGACATTTGCTGCGAGATCAGTTGGGCGTTGGCTGCAAGGGACTCCTGCAATTGCTGCCTCATGGCATCGACCTGCTGTTGCATCAACTGCAGTGCCGTGGACTGGTCATTGGCCGGGCGCAGGGTCTGGAGCTGCGCCCTGAGATAAAGCCCCAGGGCGACAAGGGCAAGCACGAAAAAGAACGCGATGAGAATGGTCTCCGATGTCATCAGATTCCCCGTCGAATCTAAACAGGTTTGCGTTCGAAATCATTACCGCTGGGAGAGGTCCGATTATACTAAAGATTGACCGCCCCGGCGAAATTACTTCACGGAGATCGAACTCATGTTCACGGGTGGTGCGGCTGCCAAACTCAACCCGGGGGAGCAGGTCGAGATCAGATGGGGTCATGCGGGGGCGAATTCATGAAACTGGAATGGTTCGAAATACGTAAATCCCGCCGTGGGCCTATTTTTGAAGTCGGCCCATTTGAGGACTGCCCCCCGCGGGAATTTTCCAAAGTGGAATCGTGCGGCGAGACCTGGGTATCCGGCGTTCTCGATATGCTATACTCTGTCGGTCTGCCCCCAGGGTCGAAATGACGGTCTCACAACTCGGCTTGCCGGTTAGCGGCATAGCCCGGGGAGAAGGCCGCCTGACTTTCTTCCGCTGTAAGTCTTTAGCCTCATGGTCTAAGCAATCGTTTTGCAAGCCCTTGGATCAAGCAGGAGTAACCCTACCGCTCGGGTTCCCCGCCGTCCACGTCCCCAGGCGATGCCAAACCAATGCAAGAGGTGTGATTTCGCAGCCAAATGTGCAGAAGAGTGCCCCGGCGGCCCAGGGAAAGGGAACGGTCCCGAAACCTGCTGGGTTGATAACAGTCTCAGGGGAAGACTTGCTTACTTCGGGTGTCGGGCTGTCTTAATGTTACTCATTTTCCGGAGGGTTTTTATGAAAAGGTTTTCTTGCCTCATCGCGCATGTAGGGGTGGCCGTGTTTGCTTTTTTGCTGATCCCGTCACTGCTGGGTGCGCAAGCACTGAAAGAGCTGGAGACGCGGGTTACGAGCCACACCCTTAAGAACGGGATGAAGATTTTGCTGATGGAGCGTCACGCCAACCCTACGATCGCATTCCATATTTACTACGACGTGGGCTCGGTCGATGAGGAGATTGGAAAGACCGGACTGGCGCATTTGTTCGAGCACATGGCGTTCAAGGGAACCCAAACTCTGGGCACGAAGGATTACGCCAAGGAAAAGCCACTCCTACCCAAGATCGATCAGCTTGAAGCCCAATTGACGGCGGCGCGGGACCAGGGTGAGGACCCGGCCAAAATCAAAACGATTTCCGACGCCCTGGAAAAGGCCCAGAAGGAAGCCGATGCCTTTGTGGTTTCCAATGAAGTGGGCCAGCTTTACGAAAAGAACGGCGGGACCGGCCTCAATGCCGAGACAGGCCGCGACGCCACCGAGTATTATGTCAGCTTCCCCGCCAATAAAGCAGAACTCTGGGCGGCCGTGGAATCGGACCGCATGACGCACACCGTCTTCCGGCAATTTTACAAGGAGCGCGATGTGGTAATGGAAGAGCGCCGTCGCTCTGTGGATACCAATCCCGTGGGAAAGCTGTTTGAAAAGTTTCTCGTGAATTCTTTTGAAGCTCATCCCTACGGATTGCATGCCGGTTGGGGCTGGCCCTCTGACCTGATGCATCTGACCCGGCAGGAGGGGGAGGAGTTTTTCAAAAAGTACTATTCCCCATCAAACACGACCATTGCGATCGTGGGGGACTTCAATACGGCAGCCATGATCCGCCTGACGGATCAATACTTCAGTACGATCCCTTCATCGCCCAAGCCGCCGCGTGTTTATACGAAGGAGTTACCTCAGCAGGGGGAGCGGCGGGTGGAGGTCGAGTTTGACACGAATCCTTATCTCTTCCTGGGCTGGCACCGCCCTGATGCGCGGGACAAGGATGACGTTGTCCTCGATGTCATCCAGGATCTCTTATCTTCAGGACGAACCTCGCGACTGTACCGCAGCCTGGTGGTGGACAAGAAGATTGCCGTCGCCGCTCAAGCCCTGTCGAACACGCCTCTCATTCATGGAAAATACCCCACGCTCTTTTTGATCATTGGCGTTCCTCTGGCCGGTCATACCACCCGGGAACTGGAAGATGGAATCGAACAAGAGCTCGACCAGCTGAAAACGAAGCCCGTGACTCCCCAAGAGTTGCAGAAAGTAGTGAACCAGATTGATGCCCAGTTGATCCGAAATCTGCGGTCGAACTCCGGCATGGCGTCGCTGTTGGCGCAAACGGAAGTCATCCAGGGCGATTGGAAGCAGATCATAACCTATCGTGAAGACCTTCAAAAGGTGACCCCGGCCGACGTGCAGCGGGTCGCCCGCGAGATCTTCAAGAAGGGGAATGAAACGGTGGCCTACCATGTTCCGGTCGAAGTGGAAAAATCCGGCGAAATAGCGTCGGCTCCGGCGGGGCCCGCCAGCGCGGAATCGGTCGCTCATGCCAGGCAAGTCATTGCCCAGGCCACTTCGGCGAGAGGGGGCCTGGAGGTCCTGCGATCCGTGAAGGACATCGTCACCAAAGCGACTGCAAAGGTGACGTCGCCCATGGGTGAGCAAGAAGTGGCGGCAACGGGGAGCGCGCTGTTTCCGGACAAGCTCAGGATCGACATCACCGTGCCCCAGGGGACCATCATCCAGGCGACTAATGGGACCGTGGGCTGGATCCAGTTTGGCCCCAACACTCAGGAGATGCCTGCTCCCACCCTGGCCAGCTTCCTGAGTGCCCTGAAACGCGATTCCATCCGGCTTCTCCTCATCCTCAACGATCCCAACACGAAGCTGCAGGCCCTGGAGGATGAACCGGTCGAAGAAAAGCCCGCTGACGTCGTTCTGGGAACCGACCCGGAGGGATTGCAAACCAAGTTGTTCTTTGATAAGTCGACACACTTCCTGATCAAAATGTCTTATTCAACCAAGAACCAGTTTGGCGCAGATGTCAATGCTGAAGACTTTTTCTCGGACTATCGTGCGGTGAATGGAATCTCCATGCCGTTCCTGCATGTACAAAACCAGAACGGGAAGAAGCTCAGTGAATCCAAGGTGACCGACCTGCAGATCAACACCGGTCTCGATCCAAAGATATTTGAGAAGCCGTAGCCGGAGCGTCAGGGACCCGGCACCGCGCTGTATTTGAGAACGACTGGGTAGAGGGACGTGGCCCGACGGTTCGCACGGCATGCCGCTTCCCGAAAGGATCCCAGGATGATGAATCCATTCGAGCTGAATACGATGAGGAGAGAGCCCATGGCATTCCTAAAGAGAGTTTTGATCGGAATTATGTTTGTTTGCCTGCTGGCGGGGGCAGACCTTTTGGCGCAGGGATCCAAGCCTGCGGCGACCCGAACCGACCCGGGGCAGAAGACAACGCCGTCACCCACATTTCAACGCAAAGATCCCCGCACCATGAAATTTGAGGAACTAAAGTTCACCCCGCCAAAACCCGAGCGGATGACGCTGGAAAATGGCATGACGGTTCTCCTGTTGGAAGATCACGAACTGCCCACCGTGGACGCCATCGCGATCACCCGAACCGGCTCAATTTATGAACCTGCGGAGAAGCTGGGACTGGCCTCCCTGACGGGGACCGTGCTGCGCTCCGGGGGAACCAAAAACGTCCCGGCGGACAAGCTCAACGAGGAACTCGAATATCTTGCGGCTTCGATTGAAACCTCCATTTCTGCCGAACAAGCCACGGCTTCCTTTTCGTTGATGAAAAAAGATCTCGATCGAGGGCTTGAACTTTTTGCCGATGTCCTCCGCAACCCGGCCTTTGCAGAAGACCGGCTGAACATTGCCAAGGACCAGCTCAAGGAAGCCATCCGGCGCCGTAACGATATCCCGTCAACACTCGCAACGATCGAATTCAACAAACTCCTTTACGGACCCAACCACGCGCTGGCCCGTATTCCCACCGCCGAAACCGTCGATCGCATTACCCGGGAAGACCTGGTGCAGTTTCACCAGAAATATTTTCATCCCAACTCCATGATCTTGGGGATAAGCGGCGACTTCAAAGCCTCCGAGATGGTTGCAAAACTCAATGCGGTCTTCAAAGGTTGGGGAAAGGTTGATGTGACTTATCCGCCGGTTGAGATGGTGAAGCTGGAGTTCAAGAAGTCGGTCAATTTGATCGAACGGCCGATCGACCAGACCAATATTCGCATGGGCCACCTCGGGATCAAGCTGAGCAATCCCGACTTCTTTCCACTCAGCGTCATGAATTCCATTCTCGGCAGCGGATTCCACTCGCGGCTCGTCAACGAAATCCGGACTCGCATGGGCTTGGCTTACAGTGTCGGGAGCATTCTCAGCCCCGGCGACCGAGATTACGGCGACTTCTGGATTCAGTTCGAAACCAAGCCTGAGACCACGATCAAGGCGATGGAGGCGGCCCTGACCCAGGTTAAGAAGATGCAGGAGGAATTGGTCACTCAGGAAGAACTGGACACAGCCAAGGACATCGTGCTGAATTCCTTTGTCTTTCAATTCTCCAACAGCGCCCAGATTGTTTCCCGCCGGGTCTCCTACTTCTACCTGGGTCTTCCCGACGATTTCCTGGAAACCTATCGGGATAAGGTCGCCAAAGTCACGCGCGAGGATGTCCAACGGGTGGCCAGACAATACCTGCATCCTGACCAGTTTGTCATTCTTGCGGTCGGCAATTCCAAGAAGTTCGACCAGCCGCTCTCGACCTTGGGAGAGGCACAGACGATCACGGTCAAGTGAGGGGTAAAACCACCGCATTGTCTTCGTGATTGATCTTGAATTCCTGGATCCAACGCTTCTCCCGTTCGGATCCGGGAGTTCAGGTTAGACCCGAACTGAAATTTCAGATTTGAGAGGGAGGGTCGAATGGCGCTTCGATCCGAGGAGATCGAGAACGGTGAATTAGAAACGAGGCGGGACGCGCAGTCCCCTTGGAAAAACGAGAGGTGAGCTAGGCGTGTTTTACTGTCCGGAGCCGTCAATTCAAACGATTCCAGGACAGGAATCGTGGGTGGCTTGAATGGTGCTTCAATCTCTGAATCGGAAATCCGCTTAGAACTTCGGTCCTGTCAGGGTGCTAATGAGCTTGCCCGCAGGGGCTGGAGTGATCCTTCCGATCTCGTAGTCGCCGTCGATCTTGGAGTAGCGAACATCCAGCAAAGTTGCCGGCGCCCCTCCGTACTGGTCCTTCCTTTGCATCAAGGCCGTCGCGCTGGCGCTGTCGTTGTTACCGAGTCCGGAAATCAAAAGGTTCCCAACAAATTTGGTCGCATTCCCGAGACTGGTCGGAAAGAGCTGGCTTGCGAATTGAGCGACATGCCCCAGTGGGACCAACGAGATGGGGCGAGTTTCAAGGAGCCCATTCTGGTCGAAAAGGTCAGCACGCAAGTTAATGGAATAGACATTGGGATTTACGATGGCAAAGGCAGTGTCTTCTCCAGAGGAAGAGTCACGTAGAATGGAAATGGAGAATCGGCTGCAGGCCGGCATCGGGGAAACTCCAACGGTGTAGATCGGAGTGCCGGCGACCGAACCTCCCTGGTAATAAGTATAGGTCAAGTAACCGCCCAGGTTGTTGGTGTTCGTCACCTCCGTGATTCGCAACCAACCACTTTCATAAGCCCCCACCCCATCCGTGTCCAGCCTGCAGCTTGAAAACGCCGTAATGAAAAAATGCGTCCCGATCACATTGCAGTTGCTGGTGTAGGCGGTACGCAGCCACTGGTCCGGTCTGTTGTGGTCAAAATCCTCGAGGGCCACCTCGATGCCGATGTTGGAGGGGTTTGAGACGACGAGAGTAGTGACGTAGGTGTTGTTCCCGATCATCCCATTGACAACCTGCGGATACCAGAGGCGCCAGCTCGGATCGGTTTGTCCAAAGATCCAGGTGGTTGACAGAAGGGTCATCAGGCCCAACAGCAAGGCCGTGAAGAGCGTGCAACGCTTGAATCTCATAAGAGGCCTCCCTGACGTTAAGACCGCGGGGTTAAGCACTTCTCAGATGCAATGGATTGATGTGTCCGTCAAAATTCACCTCTTGGTATGGTTTATGATAGTACGGGAAGGTTTTCGGAAAGTGACTGCTGTCACAAGCTTCGGGGTTTTTGGGGGGGGGCAATAGAAAGGATTGGGGGCTGGGATGAGCAGGGACGGAATACGAGAGCCCCTCTCTTTTTTGGCTGGGAGGGCAACAGGTCTCCTCAACGGATGGTTCTTCCGCCTCGTTTCCAATCCTCCATTCCCGATCTCTTCAGATCGAAGCGCCTTGCGTCTCCAATCTCAAACTTGAGATTTCAGATTGCTGCCAGCCGCTCACGCCGCGCTTGGTCCGTGCAGAAGGACGCCTGGGTTTACACCACGGCGATCGCCATGCGACCTGGGCCCGCAGCGACCTAGACTTACCGATCTGATGAATTCTCGGGCTGCAAAGAAACGAAGGCAGGTTTGCTTTAGAAGGGACACCCAAATTCCAACCAGGGAATTGAACGCCCGTTTGGCACGGTGCTCTTTGTGGGCCTTGCGGCGATTGGCTTCCCCCGGCTCAACCCACAGGAGACCGTCTTATTTCTGGCTCTCGAGCTGGCGGTACACCTCGCTCTTAGAAATGCCGTAGCTGCGCGCCAACTGCTTCATGGCCTCTCGCCGCTCCACCCCGTTCTCGAGCAAGGCGTTAAATTCCAACTTGAGCCTCTCGGGCGCGGCAGGAACTGGAGCCTCCGGCAACGGTTTGTCCACGATGAGCGTGATTTCGCCGCGGATGACCCTTCCCTTGAGCGTCTCCAAAACGGAAGAAATACTACCGCGGACAAATTCTTCATGGACCTTAGTCACTTCGCGGGCCACCACGATGTTGCGGTCACCCAGCACCTCCAGCATGTCTCTGAGCGTGGCGATCAAGCGATGGGGAGCTTCGTAGAAGATGATGGTCCGATGGCCGATGCGTGCCTGTCCGAGTGTTGCCAGCCTTTCGCTGCGCTTGGACGGCAGAAACCCGTGAAAGCGAAAGGAATCACTGGGAAGCCCGGAGGCCACCAGGGCCGCCACAAAGGCTGAGACTCCCGGCACGGGGACCACGCGGATGCTGTGTCGAATAGCCAGGGAGACCAACCGATAGCCCGGGTCAGACACCCCGGGGTTTCCCGCATCACTGACGAGTGCGATGTTTTCCCCTTCTTCCAACTGCAGCACCAGCTCCGGTGCTTTTGTCATTTCATTGTGTTCATGATAGCTGGTGGTGGGCGTCTTGATCCTGTAAGCATTGAGGAGCTTTTGCGACGTGCGGGTATCCTCACACGCGATCAGGTTTACTTCGCTCAGGATTCGCAGGGCCCGATGGGTGATGTCCTCCAGATTTCCAATTGGCGTCCCCACCACATACAGCGTTCCCCGGGGGCGGTCCCCATCCAGTTTTTTGGCCAGCGAATTGAGTGGAACCTTGCGGTTGCGATCCATAGGTCAGGACTCGAGCGCGACGTGAGGCAGGGCGTTGCCACCTTGGCGAGAGGGTGCCGCTAGAACCTACATTCCCCAGTCGCGTGGATAAAGAAAATCGTGGGTCACTGTCCGCGGCGACAGTTTGCAAACCAGCGGGCCGCATCGTTTGAACTGGTTTCGGCGGATAAGTTCCAATACCCGGGCCACAAATTTCCGGTCGAAGCCGATCTCCACCACTTTCTCAGGAGAAAAACCCAAGTCGACCCGATGATACAGCAATCGATCGACCTCGGCATAACTAAATCCCAGTTCTTCCTCATCGGACTGGCCGGCCCACAAATCAGCCGTAGGCGGCTTCGAAATGATTCCATCCGGGATATCCAGGAACTCCGCCAGTTGCCGGATCTCCGTTTTATACAGATCCCCGACTGGATTCAGCGCCGAGGCCAAATCTCCATACAGCGTGCCGTACCCCAGCAGGATCTCCGTTTTGTTACTGGTACCCAGCACCAGGGCATGAAGCTGTGCGGAAAAGTCATAAAGCACAATCATGCGGGCGCGCGCCAGAACATTGCCTTTGCGCGTGTTATTCACATCTTTCTTACGGGACAAAAAGCCATCGGCAATGGCGCTGATGTCAAACACCTCGCGGTGGATGCCGAGTTGATCGGCCAGCCCATGCGCATCCGAGAGGGAATCGGGGCTGGAGGTTCGATAGGGCATCAGCACCCCTGTCACATGCGAGGGGCCGAGCGCCCGCACAGCCAGGGCCGCCACCACTGAGGAATCGATGCCGCCAGAGAGGCCCAACACCACGTTTTCGAAGCCGGCCTTGTGCAGTTCCTCGCGGACAAAGCGTGTCGCAATTTGCGTGGCAAGGGTGCTGTTCAACGGGGGGAGAACCCCCACTTGATCCGTGCTGATATCCATAAAGACTGCCTGCGGCAAAGACCGCGGAGTGGCTGAGCTTTGCAGCCCCGGGCTGCTCCGCGCCCCCGCGGTGATCTCTTCTTCAATCGAGCAAAAACTTTTCCCTCGAGACGCGTTCAAGCTCGCGCAAGGTGAGTTCCAGCTTTTCGTCCCGCAAGAGCGGAACTTGGGCCCGGGCGCGCCGGACGAGGTCAAAATCAATTTCGACGATGACCAGGTCCTCGTCAAAGGCCTTGCCACGAGCGACAAGATTTCCATAGGGGTCGATCACCAGCGACCCGCCGAAGAAGTTCAGTCCATCCTCAAATCCCACGCGATTGACCGTCACAAAGAAAACGGTATTGAATTGGGCCACCGTGCGCGCCAACAACTCCCAGCTGGTGGCACTGCCCAGCATCTCGCTGGAACCCCGGACTCCGCGGCCGGGGCCAGCCAGGGACGCCACGATCATGAGCGCGCCCTGATGTGCCAGCAAATAGGACGTGGAGAAATGCCAGATGTCCTCGCAGATGAGAAAGCCCAGACGACCGAAGCGGGTGTCGGCCGTCCTGAGGGTATCGCCCGCCGCGAAGAATCGCTTCTCATCAAACATGCCATAGGTCGGCAGATAAATCTTTCGATGGATATGTTGGATCGCGCCGGCATCCAGATAGGCCAGCGCGTTGTAAAACTTGAAGTCCTGCGATTGCTCGACGAATCCTACGGCGCAGGCCGTCTGCGACTCGTTGGCCGCCAAATGCTTCAGGGGTCCGGCGCAGGCAGGGTCCAACGCCGCGTCAGTGGTTATATCTTTCAAGAGATAACCGGAGAGCGAAAGTTCCGGAAAAATGACCAGCGACGCCCCCGCGCCGGCCGCCTGCGCGATGATCTCGTCATGGCGCCGCGTGTTGGCTTCCAGGTTCCCCAGCTTCGTATTAATTTGCGCGAGCGCGATCTTAAATTTCATGTATGCCCTTCCATGGGCAAAGTGGGCTCGCAAAAATGGTAACACACGCCCTTGGGCCAAGCAAACGGGCCGCAAAAAGCGGAAGGAACAACTCGACCCATGACGGAGCCCGCAGGGCCTAAAGGGACAGAGATCTTGCTCGATAATCCTTGCCAAAAGAAACTGATGTCGGTCCCGAATGGCACTAAGTTAAGACCGCTGGTGGAACAAGGGACTCCATCCCGCCGCGGCGGGATGTCTATATCAGCCCAGGGCATCGCCCTGGGTTTGTGTCCCATCTTGGATTGGTCCGGAACCCTGAAGGGGTTCTCTGAGAATCGAAGATTCTAGGTGACCCTGCAGGAGCCGTCCCAACGTCCGGTTCAAGTGGATGGCCCGGGGTTAATGTTGCCCCCCGATTTGTGGTGACCCTGCCCAGGCGGGGTCAGACAACAGGCAATGTCTTGGAGAATTCGACACCGCGGATTCGGGAAAATGAAAGGCCTCCAAACCCAGGGCGTTGCCCTGGGCTGATGAATGAATCCCTTTTAGGGATTTGGCTAATTCAGATTGTCAGGCCCTTAACTTAGTGCCATTCGGGACTGTTCCTTTTAGTCCGGGCCCTTCAATGGAGGTACAGTTTTATTCATCTTTCCTTACATCAAAGACGATTTGCAGGCAAGAATTAAGCGCCCTCAATTTTGAAATCGAAATTTTAACTTTCTTCTCATTTTATTTTTGTTCCCCAAACCAGAATACCTTTCTATAATCCTCTCCGAAATGCTTTTCAATGCCGATTTCCGCTTTCGCGCCCTTTCTTTCCTCTGGATACTGATCGCCATGGGGGCCGGGTGGGGGGCACCCTCCCGGGATGCTTTCTGCCATGCCCAGATGATTGGCTCGCCGCCGGCGCCGCCGACGACCGAGCGCGAGGAGAGTGAAAAGGTAATCAGCCTATTGGGCCGGCTGGGGGAGCGGCTCACCGCCCAGGAACTCAACACGAAGAGAATCTCGTGCCAGGAAGAGGTGTCGGTTGAACGGAGCGGAGAGAAGGGCCGCCCGGGGCCGGTCCGGACCCAGAAGTTCATAATGACCGGCGAGATGAAGCAGCACGGAACGTTTTCAATCGACGTCAGCTTTGTTGAGGAACACCAGCCCGTGGAATCCAACGATCCGTCCTCCCACAAGAGCGACCCTGCCCAGGCCATCGAGGCGTCATCCCTTGTCCGCGACAGTTTCAGCGCGGCTTCTGAATTCCTGGGATTAAACCACCGTGAGATTTATGCCCAGCGCTTTCTGGGGAAGGAGACCCTGGAGGGGCGGGAAGCATTTGTCGTCGCATTTCAAACGGTGAAACAGTTGGAAAGCCGGAAGGTCAACCTGGCCGATCAAGTGGTCCCAATGCGGATCGTCGGCAAGGTGTGGGTTGATGCGGCGAATGGAACGCTTCTGCGCCTTGCGGTTCAACAGACCAAACTGCCGAAAAGCGTCCGCGAATTCTCTTACGACATCCGCTATGCCGCTGTCCCCGAGCTCTCCTCCGTCCTCATTCTTCCGGCTGCTGTTCACTTCAGGCGTGTTCAAAAAGGTGAAACCATCGCCACCACCCAAATCTTTTCAAACTGCCTCGCCAATTAACATTTAAGTTGATATCTTCCTGTCGCCGGGCTGAAGCGGTGCCGCACGCCGCCCGGATTTGATCGCTGTGGCGACGGCCGTTGAAATCCTAGACAATTTGCCATCCCCTCCCTATAATCAGGGTTTCGGCATGCGCGCTGGACTGGCTCTGAGGGAGTTTCCCCCCCCGGAGTGCCACACGCAGGAAAATAGTGGGATTCAGCTCCCCTTGCGCGGCAAGGGGCGTTTCATTTTTGGAGCTTTCCAAGTGGAGAATGTCCTGGAACTGAAGAAGACCGTTCACCTCCCGAAAACCTCATTTTCAATGAAGGCCAATCTTGCCCAGACTGAGCCGGTGCGGCTCAAGGAATGGGAAGAAACCCGGCTCTACGAAAGGATTCGCGCTGCACGAAAAGGGCAGCCGACCTTCGTCCTTCACGATGGCCCTCCCTATGCCAACGGCCATATTCATCTGGGGACGGCGCTCACCAAGATCATTAAGGACGTCGTCGTCAAGTCGCGGACGATGATGGGATTTGATGCCGCCTACCTGCCCGGTTGGGACTGCCACGGTCTGCCCATCGAGACCCGTTTGCTTCAGGAGTATGGGGGCCGGCTCAAGCAAACCAGCACCGTTGAATTCCGCCAGGCCTGCCGGAAATACGCGGAACGGTTTATCGACATCCAGCGGACGGAATTCAAGCGGCTGGGGGTGCTCGGAGAATGGGATCATCCCTACATCTCAATGTCCAATGAGTATCAGGCCGCCATCGTGAGGAACTTTGCAAAGTTTGTGGAGGAGGGGTTTGTTTACAAGGGGCTCCGGCCGGTCCACTGGTGCATCTTTGACGAGACCGCGCTGGCGGAGGCGGAAGTCGAATATGCCGATCATGCTTCCCCGTCCGTCTATGTGAAGTTTCCCCTGAAAAGTGATCCTGGCGCGATTTCTCCTGCCCTCAAGGACCGAAAGGTTTCCATAGTGATTTGGACGACCACCCCGTGGACGCTTCCGGCCAACATGGCCATCGCCGTCCACCGTGATTTCGAGTACGTGGCGGTGGAGCCCGCGCCCGAAATTTCTTCCGGAGAAGTTTTTATCGTCGCCAAGGCGCTCCTTCCATCGGTGGCCGCAAAGGCCGGCTGGAAGGAGCCGAAAACACTGGCCACGTTCACGGGTGAAAAGCTCGACCATCTGGTGGCCCGCCATCCCTGGATCGACCGCGATTCGTTGCTGCTGCTGGCGGATCATGTGACGCTCGAAAGCGGGACAGGGGCCGTGCACACCGCTCCGGGACACGGGGAGGAGGACTTCCTGCTGGGCGTGGCTAACCATCTCCAGATTTACAATCCGGTCGATTCTCGCGGCCGCTTCGATGAGACGGTGGAGCATTTTGCCGGACAACAAGTGTTCGAGGCTAATGCCCGGATCGTTGAGTTCATGAAGGCCCGGGGAGTCCTGCTTGCCGAGGAGAAGATTACCCACAGCTATCCCCACTGCTGGCGCTGCCATAATCCGGTCATCTTCCGTTCCACGCCGCAATGGTTTATCCGGATGGACCATTCGATCAACGGGATTTCGCTTCGGGAGCGCGCACTCAAGGCCATCCAGGGCGTGAAATGGTATCCCGCCTGGGGTGAAGAACGCATCACGAACATGATTGCCAACCGTCCCGACTGGTGCATCTCGCGTCAGCGGAAGTGGGGCGTCCCCATCGTGGCGTTCTACTGTGAGGGGTGTGGCGAGATCCTGATTGACCCGAAGGTGATCCGCCACGTGGCGGAAATCTTCTTTAAGGAAAGTGCGGACGCCTGGTATGGGCGCGAATCGAAGGCGCTGTTGCCCCCCGGTGCCCGCTGCGCCCATTGCGGGGGCGGGGAGTTCCGCAAGGAAAGCGACATCCTCGACGTATGGTTCGATTCGGGCTCTTCGCATGAGGCGGTGTTAGGTCATCGGCCGGACCTTCCCTGGCCCGCCGATCTTTATGCCGAGGGCAGCGATCAATACCGGGGATGGTTTCATTCGTCCCTGCTGATCGGCATCGGGACACATCAAGCCAGCCCGTTCCGTGAGGTGCTGACCACCGGCTGGATGCTTGACGCCGAAGGCCGGACGATGCACAAGTCGCTCGGCAACAGCATTGAGCCGGATGAGGTCGTCAAGGAATATGGCGCTGAAATGTTGCGGCTGTGGTTTACCTCGGTCGACGCCCGCGACGACATTCGATTTTCGTTGGAGGCGGTCTCCCGGCTTGCCGAGAATTACCGAAAAGTTCGAAATACCTTTCGCTATTTCCTCGGCAACCTGTCCGATTTCAATCCGGCCACCGACGCCGTGCCCATCCAGAAGATGGAGGAAGTGGACCAGTGGGTCCTCGATCGCGCCGCGGAAATCTGCGAGCAGGTCAGGGTGTGGTACTCCACCTACGACTTCCACAAGATTTATCACGAGACGTTTGCGTTTTTTACCGTGGACCTCAGCGCGTTTTATCTTGATATCCTCAAGGACCGGTTGTACACGGCGGCCGCCCGCTCTTTGAAGCGCCGCTCCGCTCAGACCGCGCTGTACCGGTTGGCGGATGCGCTGGCACGGTTGCTTGCGCCCATTTTGAGTTTCACTTGCGAAGAAGTCTGGCAGCACATTCCACGTGGGGACCCCAACCCTTTGGAAAGTGTTCACCTGCAGCTTCTGCCGAGCCGCGAAGAACTCGTGGGCGGGATACCCGAGGACGCTTTGACCCGGCTCGAGAACTGGGAGATGCTGCACGCGCTGCGGGACGATGTGTTGAAATCCCTGGAAGAGGCACGGCAGTCCAAGTTCATTGGAAACTCCCTTGAAGCAAAGGTCGTGATCATAGCTCCCGACGCCAAGATGAAGGTCCTGTTGGAATACAAAGATTTCCTACGGACCCTCTTCATCGTTTCGCAGGTTTCCCTGCGCGGTCATGACGAGGCGCCGTTGTCGTCCTTTAATGTGGATGACATCCAAATCGCCGTGGAGAAAGCCGAAGGGGAGAAATGCGAACGATGTTGGAACTATTCTGTGGCGGTCGGGCAGTCATCCAAGTACCCCACGGTGTGTGAACGGTGCGTCGAGGCGCTCGACGAGATGGGCTATTGATGCGGTCTCTTTACCTTTTCGTTTCGCTCCTGGTCTTCCTGTTTGACCGCTGGTCGAAAGTCCGGGTGGTCGAACACATCTCCCTGGGCGAATCGATTCCCATTATCCGAAATTTCATCCATCTGACACACAGCCAGAATCCAGGAATTGCCTTTGGACTGTTCGGGATCAATCCTTCGCCGCTTCAAAGCTGGATCCTGATCGGACTTTCGCTGGTGGCCATTGGGGTGGTCGCCACCCTGGCGTGGCGCTATCCAGCCGAGAAAGCGGGGTTGCAGATATCCTTTGCGTTGATCCTCGGCGGGGCTGCTGGAAACTTGTGGGACCGGATTTTTTCCGGCCAGGTGACTGATTTTATCGACGTCTTCTTCCACGATCACCATTGGCCGGTTTTCAACGTCGCCGACAGCGCCATCAGTGTCGGCGTGGTGGGGTTGGCCATTGCCCTGTTCTTATTTGATAAACACGAGAGCGAGGAAAAATCGCGCGAACGGGAAAGACAGGCTCACCACTCCTGATCGCCGTGCTCTGAAGGGTGCATTTCCTTTTTGCGGATAGGGAACCTCTCATTACGCAGCAATTTGAAGGACCTGCAGAGAAGGAGCGGATGGTTTGCGGTCACGCCAAGGGAGATCGTCCCCTCGCTGAGCCAACTCAAACGCGCTTCATTGAATCTATCCAACAAGACAGGCGATGATTGAGCCCTGTCGAAAGCCGGGTCATGTTTCCGATTCTCTTGAAGATTGGCGGCCTCACGATTCACACGTACGGGTTCCTTCTCTCCGTAGCGTTTATCGTAGGTTTGTACACCGCCTCCCGCTTCGGTGCGAAGGAAGGGCTCGACAAAAACAAGATTATTGACCTCGGTCTGTTGATCGCCTTTTCCGCGCTCATTGGAGCCAAGGCATTTTTGATCGTTGAGGATTGGTCCTATTATACCTCGCATCCCGGGGAGATTTTTTCCCTCGCCTTTCTCCATGCGGGAGGGGTGTTCTATGGGGGATTTCTGCTGGCGGTGGCGGCCGCATTGCTCTACCTGGTCAAGCAGCGAATGCGCGTCCTGCCGGTCACTGATGCATTTGCTCCGGGAATCGTGCTGGGTCATGCCATCGGCCGCCTCGGGTGTTTCAGTGCCGGCTGCTGCTGGGGCAAACCGACGCATCTCCCCTGGGCGGTGACTTTCACGAACTCGTACAGCCACGAGGTGGTAGGAGTCCCTTTGAACATCCCCCTGCATCCGACTCAGCTTTATGAAGCCGCCGCCAATGTTTGCATCTTCTTCTTTCTGTGGTGGTGTTTCCGGCACAAAAAATTCGATGGCCAGATATTTTCCCTCTATCTGCTCTGCTATTCCGTGTGGCGCTTCGTGGTGGAGTTCTTCCGGGCCCACGAGGAAGCGGGCCTGCTGTGGGGTGGAGCCATCTCCACGGCGCAATTCATCGCCATTCTTTGCATCCTCGCCGCTTTGCTGCTTTACTTCTCCCAGCACAAGAAGGTCTATGCCCGATCCCATGTTTCAGTATCACGTGGATGAGGCCGCTGCAGGACAACGGCTCGATAAATTCCTGTCCCTGCAGCTTCCCCACCTGTCCCGTACCAAGGTCAAGGAGAGCATTGATGCCGGTGGCGCCTCGGTGAACGGGGCCGTGGCGAGGCCGTCCCTGACCCTGAAAAGGGGAGACCGCATCTTCTTTCGCGCGGAACTCAAGAAAGCCGGCGTGGAATCGATGCCTGAGAATCTGCCGCTGACAATTCTATATGAAGACGCGTCACTGGCGGTGGTCGAAAAGCCGGCGGGGATGGTGGTTCACGTGGGTGCCGGGGTCCGATCCGGAACCCTGGTGAATGCGCTGCGCTACCATCTTCGATCGTTGAGTCAGTCCCCGGACGACACCCGCCCCGGCATTGTCCATCGCCTGGACAAGCTCACTTCGGGTCTGATGGTGGTGGCACGGAATGATGCCGCGCATGCCGCCCTCTCCGAGCAATTCCGGACTCGAAGGGTCGAAAAGAAGTACATCGCCCTGGTGCACGGGCGGCTTCCCCGGCGGTCGGGAGAAATCATCTTGCCCATCGCCCGCGACCGCGTGCATCGCACCCGGATGACGACTCGCCGGCGTGAGGGCCGGGAGGCGTTGACGCGTTATCGCGTGATCCGTGAGTTTGAGAAATACTCGCTGCTCGATGTGGAAATCAAAACCGGCCGAACCCACCAGATCCGGGCCCATCTTTCTGCCATCGGACATCCGGTGGTCGGCGACCGGACTTATGGCGCGCCGGAAAAGATCTGGTGGCCCGGTCAGCCCAAACCCTTGCCCACCCTCGAACGCCACTTTCTCCACGCGGCCCACCTGGGTTTCGAGCACCCCGTGGACCGGCGGCGCATGATTTTCGATTCGCCGTTGCCCCCGCCCCTGGCCGATTTTCTGGCCGCCTGTGAAAAGAGTAGTGCTCCTGTCTCCTCTGTTTGTTGACAGGCTAATTTTAGGACGACTATAATCGGCGGATACTTCAAACACGAAATTTGCAGGAAGGGAACACCGGGACACATGATGAGAAGGCAAACAGGAATCCTATCGGGAGTGGTTTTGGGGGGGTTGGCTTGTGTGCTGATTCACCTCGGGACCCCCGCGGCACAGCCACCTCAGGGAAAAGATCAGCCTTCGACGGTGATTAAGATACCGGTCGATTATGTCTCGGTTTTGTTTACGGTCACCGACCGGAAGAACCATTACGTCACCAACCTGAAGCAAGACGACTTCAAGGTCTATGA